>JAFSUE010000212.1 GCA_017445435.1 Selenomonadaceae bacterium
TGAAAAAGTTGACGCTGAAAAAGTTGACGCTGAAAAAGTTGACGCTGAAAAAGCTGATGACGTTAAAAAATCTGTCGACGCTGAAAAAGTTGACGACGTTAAAAAAGTTGCGGATGAAAAAGTTGACGACGTAAAAGAAACTGCGGCGATTGAAAAAGCTGATGACGTTAAAAAAGTTGCGGATGAAAAAGTTGACGACGTTGCAGAAAAATCTGATTCGGCGGTTGACAAAAGCGCAGATGCTTAGTACATTTTCAAGAGTTATTTAGAAATTTTTTTAAACAGCGATTGGAAGGAGGCTTTTAGCTTATCTTCTAATCGCCTTTTGTTAATAGGGATTAGCTTTTAAAATTTTGCTAAAAGCTAAAACCTAAAAGCTAATAAATGAGGTGACGAAATGGCATATTATGTTCCAATGGTAATTGAAAAAACTGGCTACGGCGAAAGAGCCTACGATATTTATTCACGCCTTTTGAAAGACAGAATTATTTTTTTAGGCGGACCGATAAGCGATGACGTCGCAAACTCAATCGTCGCGCAAATGCTTTTCCTTGAATCTGAAGACCCTGACAAAGATATTCACCTTTACATTAACAGTCCTGGCGGCGTCGTAACTGCGGGGCTTGCCATTTATGATACAATGCAATATATCAAGCCCGACGTTTCAACAATTTGCATTGGGCAAGCGGCAAGTATGGGTTCATTACTTTTGACGGCTGGCACGAAGGGTAAACGTTTCGCCTTACCTTTGGCGCGAATTATGATTCATCAACCGTTGGGCGGCGCAAGTGGACAGTCAACTGATATTCAAATTCAAGCGCGGGAAATTTTAAGACTGCGCGAAGTTGGCAACGATATTCTTTGCAGACATACTGGTCAACCGCGTGAAAAAGTTGTAGCTGATACTGAACGTGATAACTTTATGACCGCGCAGGACGCTAAAGATTATGGCTTGATTGATGACGTTGTAACGCGCCCTGTCAATACCGATAATGATAGCGAATAAAAATTACTAGGTGGTGTTGAATAACTACGTAGAAAAAATTTCACGCTAAAAAATTATGGTACTTCGCGGCATTTCCCAGCGCCTAACCGCTACGCGGAATTAAGAATGTAGAATGTAGAATGTAGAATTCTTAATTCTTAATTAAATAAAGTGTCGCAATGTTTTCTTTTTGCTACTTTTTCTTTTTCGCCAAAAGAAAAAGTAGTTTAACTAAAAAATAATTTTTATTTTTAATTTATCAACAACCACTACTAACTACTCACTAAATGAGGTGACACGACTTGTTAAAGTCTTGGAGCAATCCAAACGTTTATAAATGTTCATTCTGCGGCAAACTTGATAGTCAAGTTGAAAGACTTGTCGCAGGACCTGGCGGCGTCTATATTTGTGACGGTTGCATTAAACTTTGTACAGAAATTTTAGATACCGATGATAAAACCGAAGATTTAATCAGCGCGGAAAATCTTCCTAAGCCGAAAACTATTTGCTCCATACTCGACCAATACGTCATTGGGCAGGCAGAGGCTAAAAAAACTTTGTCCGTCGCCGTCTACAATCACTACAAACGAATCGGTCAGCCTAAACCTAAAAAAGAAGATGTTGAACTGCAAAAGTCTAATATCTTAATGATTGGTCCAACTGGTAGCGGAAAAACGCTTTTGGCACAGACGCTGGCGAAAATTTTAAATGTTCCGCTGGCTATCGTCGACGCAAATTCTTTAACAGAGGCAGGCTACGTCGGCGAAGATGTGGAAGATATTCTTTTAGCGCTGATTCAATCTGCTAACGGCGATTTGGCGCGTGCTGAACGCGGCATTGTTTATATTGATGAAATAGATAAAATTGCACGTAAAGCTGGAATGACGCGCGACATTTCTGGCGAAGGTGTACAACAGGCGCTGTTAAAAATTTTGGAAGGAACAAATGTCAACGTCCCAGTTCCTGGCAATCATCATCAGCCAATGCCTGCAATGGTGTCTTTTAATACGAAGAATGTACTGTTCATCTGCGGCGGCGCGTTTAACGAACTTGATAAAATTATTGAAAAACGTACAAGCGGCAGTAAGTTAGGATTCGGAGCTAAAGTTTCTTCAAAAGACGATAAAGACGTTAGCAAACTTTTGCGTGACGTTATGCCTGATGATTTATTGCACGCTGGACTTATTCCCGAACTTGTCGGACGCTTGCCCATTATCGTTACGCTTGATGAACTTGACGAAGAAGCGCTTGTCGATATTTTGACTAAGCCGAAAAATGCGCTGATTAAACAGTATAAAAAACTTATGCGTATGGACGATTCAAAACTCATCTTTGAAGATGAAGCGTTACGGCTAATTGCGCGTGAAGCGATTCAACGTAACACTGGCGCACGCGGTCTGCGGTCGATCCTTGAAAGAATTATGCGTAATGTTATGTTTGAAATTCCGTCTGTCGGCGGCAGTACAGTTTGCACGATAACTAAAGATGATGTGTTGATGAACAAAGAACCCGACGTAAAAATTAGTAAAAAGTGACAAATTCTAATTCTTAATTCAACAAACGGGGTGGTGAAAAATATGACGCACATAACGGAAACAATTACGCTACCACTTGTACCACTGCGCGGCGTGACAGTCTTTCCAAATATGATAATGCACTTAGACGTAGGGCGCGAAGCCTCCATTAACGCGCTTGAAGCGGCAATGGTTGCTGATAGGCGCGTCTTCCTCGTCGCACAAAAAGAATCTGATGACGATAACCCAACTCGCAATGATTTATACACCGTCGGCACTGTCGCGGAAGTTCGGCAAATTATAAAAATTCCTGGCGATAACGTTAGAATTTTAGTCGAAGGAATTAACCGCGCCGTGATAATCGACTACCATGAATATGAAAATTACGCTGAAGTTGAAGCCGAAGTTCACGAAGACGCTTGGGAAGAATCAATGCAACTTGAAGCGCTTGTCAAAGGCGTTGTCCATGAATTTGAAGAGTGGGTAAAACTTAGCAAGCGTATTCCGTCAGAAACGTTTATCGCCGTGACGATCCTTGAAGATATTGGACGGTTGGCGGATTTAATCACCAGCCATTTAAATTTGAAGTTGGAGTCAAGGCAGGAACTTTTAGAAGCGCTTGACGTTGAAGACAGACTGGAAAAACTTTATACAATTTTGGCGCGTGAACTTGAAGTTTTGCAAATGGAAGTTCAGATTAATCAACGTGTACGCGGACAAATTGAAAAGATTCAAAAAGATAGTTATCTGCGCGAACAGCTTAGAGCAATTCACAAGGAATTGGGCGAAGATGAAGACGTTTCGCAAACTTCATCTGAATATAAGAAAAAGTTAGATGAGGGCGATTATCCTGACGAAGTACGCGAAATTGTCGAAAAAGAAATTAAACGTATGGAACGCTTGCCGTCAATGGCGCAGGAGGCTAGCGTAATTCGCACGTACATTGAATGGCTTTTCGATCTTCCTTGGCGCATTTCTACGGAAGATTCAAACGACATTGTCAAGGCGGCAAAAATTTTAGACGCTGACCATTACGGGCTGGAAAAAGTTAAAGAACGCATTTTAGATTTCCTTGCCGTGAAAGTTTTGACGAAAGATAAACCTGCGCCGATTTTATGTTTAGTTGGACCGCCCGGCGTAGGCAAAACTTCATTAGCATCAAGCGTCGCTAAAGCTATGGGCAGAAAATTTATTCGCGCATCACTTGGCGGCATTCGTGACGAGGCGGAAATTCGCGGACACCGTCGAACATACGTCGGCGCATTGCCTGGCAGAATTATTCAAGGCTTAAAAAAAGTTGGCGCTAACAATCCAGTCTTCCTGCTTGACGAAGTCGACAAACTTGGCAGGGACGGTTACAGCGGCGATCCTTCATCCGCACTACTTGAAGTACTTGACCCCGCGCAGAATAATACTTTCACTGACCATTACATTGACACGCCATTTGATTTATCCCGCGTACTTTGGATTGTCACGGCGAATAATCTTTCAACAATTCCTAAGCCATTGCGTGACAGAATGGAAGTTATCACGCTGTCAAGTTACACCGAACAAGAAAAATTTGAAATTGCGCGGCGCTACTTGGTTAGACGACAGAAAGAAGAAAATGGATTAAAGCCAGGCGATTTTGTTTTTGCTAAGGGCGTGTTGCAGGAAATTATTTCTGAATATACGCGTGAATCTGGCGTCCGTGAACTTGAACGAATCATCGGTAGGGCTTGTCGTAAGGCGGCGCGGAAAATTGTTGAAGGTCATGAAGGTACAGTTTACGTGACGAAAAAAAATATTAAAGATTTTCTTGGTCGTCCAAAATATATTCAGAATAAGGCAGAAAAAAAGCCGCAAGTCGGCGTTTCAACTGGTATGGCGTGGACGGAAGTCGGCGGCGATATTTTGCCAACTGAAGCTATCGTCCTTAAGGGCAAGGGCAAACTTTTGCTGACTGGGCATTTGGGCGACGTTATGCAGGAGTCCGCGCAGGCTGGCTTAACGTACATTCGCAGTCGTAGTGACTTAATGAAACTTGACGACGATTTTTATGAAAAAAATGACATTCATGTTCATGTGCCTGAAGGTGCTGTGCCGAAAGATGGACCTAGCGCAGGTATTACAATGGCAACGGCGATGATTTCTGCGTTGACTAAGCGTAAAGTTCGCAGTGATGTTGCTATGACTGGCGAAATTACACTGCGCGGAAATGTTTTGCCGATAGGTGGATTGAAAGAAAAAGTTTTGGCGGCGTATCGTGAAGGTATGCGCACGATAATTTTGCCGAAAGAAAATGAACGTGATATTGAAGATATTCCTGAAACTGTTCGTGAAAAGTTGGAGTTCGTACCCGTCGAAAATATGGACGAAGTTTTAAAGACGGCTCTGCTTAAATAAAATTTTTCGTGACAAAAAAATTTGACGCATTTTTTGAATTAAGAATTAAGAATGTAGAATTAAGAATTATTCTTTTTTCAGTACTAAGTGGCGTTGAATAAAAAGGGACGCACAAGAATGTGAGTCCCTTTTTTTTCTACCTTTTCTTTTCAAAAAGAAAACGTAGTTTAAAAAATATAAGAATTAATCAATATGACCTAGCTACTTACTATGCTATCAATTTCTTTGAAAAGTTCGTCGACAAGTTCAGATTCAGCAACTTTACGAACAATTTCACCTTTGCGGAAAATAATTCCAATGCCGTCAGCGCCAGCAATTCCAACGTCAGCATTTCGCGCCTCACCTGGACCATTCACGACGCAACCCATAACTGCAACGGTAATATTTTTTTTGACGGTCGAAAGTCTTTCTTCAACCTGCGCGGCAATGCTTGTCAAGGCAATTCGCGTCCTGCCGCAAGTTGGACACGATACTAACGTTGCGCCAAAATTTTTTAAGCCGAGCGACTTTAAAATTTCATTTGCGACTTTCACTTCAACGACAGGATCGCCAGTCAGCGAAACGCGAATTGTATCGCCAATGCCTTCCGCTAAAAGTGCGCCAATTCCTACCGCAGATTTTATGACACCGCTGTTGACAGTTCCAGCCTCCGTAATTCCGACGTGCAAAGGATAATCGACTTTTGCGGAAATTAAACGGTACGCCGCCAAAGTTAAAGGTACGTCATGTGCCTTGAGTGAAATTTTTATATCGAAGAAATTTTCATCTTCCAAAATTTTCACGTGTTCAAGCGCCGATTCGACTAAACCTTCAGCCGTCACGCCGCCGAATTTCTGTAAAATTTTTCGACTAAGTGAACCAGCATTAACGCCGATTCTTATTGGAATTTTTTTATCTTTAGCCGCCGCTACGACTTCACGAACATGAGCCGCGCCGCCGATATTGCCGGGATTCAGCCGTAATGCCGCGACGCCTTGATTTATCGATTCAAGCGCCAATTTGTAGTCAAAGTGAATGTCTGCGATAATCGGCACGTCGACAGCTGAAATTATGCCGCGCAGATTTTTAGCCGCGTCCATATCGGGAACTGCCACGCGTACAATGTCACAGCCAGCCGCTTGAAGTTGCTGAATTTGTTCGACGGTCGATTCAACGTCACTAGTTTTAGTGTTCGTCATAGATTGAACGCTGATAGGAGCGCCGCCGCCGATTCTAACATTGCCAACGGAAATTTGCCGCGTAATTTTTCTTTCAAACATTGCAAATACCTTTTTAGTGAGTAGTTAGTAGTGAGTAGTTAGTAGAAAAAAAATACTACTGACTACTGACTACTGACTACTTACTATTAACTACTTACTGAATTTATCGCTGATAAAAATTCTTCGCGGGTGACGCCATAAGAATTTAGCCGCTTGACAAAAGTTTTAACGTTGCCGTAACCAATGCCAAGTATCGCGCCGATTTTGTCGCGAAGTTGTGAACTGTTCACGCCGCCAGCAAGTCCATAGCTGATCATTTCAGCCGCTGTAAATTCTTCACGCGAATTTATTTCAAGTGTACGAACTTTAGCCAGCGCAGATTTAATTGATTCAGCTGACGCCTGCTCAATACCAATGTCATCATTCGCCGTAGCCTCAATGCGCGGTACGTAAGCATGCTTGGCGTTGGGAAATTTTTCCGTCAAAAATCGTCTAATACGTTCGCCCGCAGGGTCGGGATCAGTCAAAATGATTATTCCGCGCTTTTCGTACGCCGCAGAAATATTTGCCAACGTCCGCCGATTCAACGTAAAGCCGCCAGTTATTATGCAATCAGCGTCAACAGCTTTATTTATCGCGGCAACGTCCATTTTCCCTTCGACAATCAAAACTTCTTTTATCATAGCGTTTAGGGATTAGCTGACAACTTTTTTGACGTTACTTTTAATGTGAAGTTCGCGCAGTTGCTTTTCATCAACTTCACTGGGCGCGTGGCTCATTGGGTCGATAGCACTTTGAGTTTTCGGGAAGGCGATAACGTCACGAATAGATTTTCTTTGCGCCATTAACATGACAAGGCGATCAAGTCCAAATGCAATTCCGCCGTGAGGTGGCGTACCGTATTCAAAGGCGTCAATTAAAAAGCCGAACTTAGCGCGTGCTTCTTCCTTCGTCAAGCCGATAGCTTCAAAAACTTTTTCCTGCAAGTCACTTTGATAAATTCGCAAACTGCCGCCGCCAACTTCAACGCCATTCAAAACTATATCGTACGCATTAGCTTTAACTTTTTCAGGCGCTGTCAATAAAAATTCTACGTCCTCTTCACGCGGCGAAGTGAAGGGGTGGTGCATTGCCTTATAGCGTTTATCTTCCTCGACGTATTCAAACATTGGAAAATCGACAATCCACAAGAAACAAAGTTTGTTCGCGTCAATCAAATTACGACGACGCGCCATTTCTAAACGAAGTTCACCAAGCGCTTGTGCAACGACTGACGCTTTATCGCCGACGACTAAAAGTAAATCGCCTGTCTTAGCGCCCGTCGCCTGTTTAATCTGCTCAAAAGTTTCTTCACTGTAAAACTTTTTAAACGGTGATTTAATTCCTTCATCTGCGTACTGAATCCACGCTAAACCTTTCGCGCCGTAAGTTTTCACGTACTCAACAAGCCCGTCTAATTCTTTACGCGGAATATTGGCGTAACCTTCGACGTTGATAACTTTAATTTGTCCGCCGCTTTCCAAGACGCTGGAAAAAACTTTGAAGTCACTGCCTTTTACGTATTCTGAAATGTCTTGAAGTTCCATACCGAAACGCAAATCAGGTTTATCAGTGCCGAATCTGTCCATTGCCTCTTGCCAACTCATACGTTGAAACGGTGTCGAAATTTTTACGTCCAGCGTTGACTCAAAAATATTTTTAATCAAGCCTTCCATCAAATTTATAATGTCATCTTGATTCAAAAATGACGTTTCAATATCAAGTTGCGTAAATTCAGGCTGACGGTCGGCGCGTAAATCTTCGTCGCGGAAACAGCGTACAATCTGAAAATATTTTTCAAAGCCAGAAACCATTAACAATTGTTTGAAAATTTGCGGCGATTGTGGGAGCGCGTAGAATTGACCAGGATTTAATCTGCTAGGTACAAGAAAGTCCCGCGCACCTTCAGGCGTACTGCGGCAGAGCATTGGCGTTTCAATTTCCAAAAAGCCGTTAGCGTCAAGATAATCGCGCATAATTTTTGTGACGCGGTGACGGAGCATAATATTTTTTTGCATTTCGGGGCGGCGCAAATCCAAGTAGCGATAGCGCAGACGAACATTTTCATCAACGTCAATTCCGTCTTGAATATAAAACGGCGGCGTCTTAGCCTTATTCAAAATTCTAAGTTCACTTACGACAATTTCAATTTCGCCAGTCGCCATTTTGGGATTGACAGTTTCAGCACTACGCGCACGAACTTTGCCGCGAATGCCGATAACAAATTCATTGCGCAAAGTTTCCGCCTTGTCAAAAGATTTTTCGCCAATTTCCGATTCGTCGAAGACAATTTGAACAATGCCGCTACGGTCGCGCATATCCACGAAAATTAAGCCGCCGTGATCTCTCCTGCGCGATACCCAGCCAGCAAGTTGAACTTCCTGCCCTTCATCAATTTTTCTAATTTCGCCGCAATTTCTGTTACGTTCCAAGCCTTTGAGTGTTTCCAAAATTTTTACCTCCATATTAGCTAGTAGCTAGGTCATGTTGATTAATTTTTATTTTTTTAACCTACTTTTTCTTTGATCTTGAATGTACAATCTAAGTACAACACTTAAAAATGTTAATTTCTGCTAAAATTCCTGTACCACATAAATAAAGGCAGAAATCAAATGAGTTAAAAACATTTTACCATACTTGAGCGTGAAAAGATATATCTTCTTACTTCTCCAAATTGTTCCCTCCATAAAATTGCCGCTACTATCGGCAGAAAACAAATAAAAAGCGTCGTAAAAAATCACGTCCTCACAAAAAACTTGAAAATCCATTGCTCTTCATCACTGTGGCTTGCCTGTTTTTGGGACGACATTGGTCACCAGAACAAATTGCAGGGCATCTCAAGTTTACTGACTTTGACGGATAGAAAAAGTCGCTATCTTATATGCCAGGAGTTGAAAAGTAGGACAAGCGCAGAAGTAAACGCGGCGCTGATAGGTGCGTTGAAGAATGAACCGTTGGAAAGTATAACGCCAGACAGAGGGAGACACGCGCAAATAACAGCAGAACTAGGAGTCGAATTTTGCTTTCCGCCGCCACATCAGCCGTGTGAAAGGGGAACGAATGAGAATACAAAAGGACTTTTGAGAGAATATTATACTAAGGGTTGCGACTTTGGGAAAGTGAGTGAAGAAGATTTGCAAGACGTAGTGAAAAATTTAAATAATCGCCCGCGAAAGAAATCTGGTTATCAAAAGCTTTGACAATTCAACGTTACAGCGGCGCTGGGAAATGCCGCTAATTTCCACCATTTTTTAATTTTTAATTCTTAATTCTTTTTTTCTGTCCAGGCAAAAATTTCGTGAATGACGTATGATAGCGCCAAGTAAATTATCATACCGCCAATAATCGTAATCATCGGTTGCATTGTACGCGCCGCCGTATTGTTAATGACGCGCGTTAAATCCGTGATTGAAACGTAGCCGACAACGCTCGTCCACTGAATTAAATTTATCAGCGTCGATTGATAAACTGGCTTTGCCACGCGAATAATTTGCGGCAATGCTACAAGTTGAAACGCTTGAACTTTTGAAAAGCCTAGCGTCCGCGCAGCTTCAACTTGCCCTTTATCAACGGTCATTAATGCCGAGCGTAAAAGTTCTGCAACGTACGCGGCAGTGTGCATTGAAAAAGTTATGACGGCAATGGTTATCGGCGTTAAATCCGTTCGTGCAAAGATGCCGTAGAAAAACAACATCAGCAACATTAAAACGGGTGAACCGCGAATCACGGCAATATAAATTTGGGCAAAAACTTTTGCGGGATTGAAGTTGCTAACGCGCAGAATACATATCAACGCGCCTAGTATCGTACCAAACAAAAGCGACAGCGCGGAAATTTGCACTGTCGCCCAAAGTCCCTTCAAAATCGTTAGCCACGCGCCGTCTTTTATGAATATAGCGTAGACAGTTTCCATTTTAATCTTTCAATTTAACGTGGACAATTTTTCCGCGATAATATGGCGTTGAAAGTTCTGCGCCGTCAGGTTTATCAGCGTCCGCAGGAATAATTTCACTTACTGGAACAATCGCCCAGAAAATTAAATCTACCCTGTTACTCATAAGCGCTGATGCACGCGCCGCGCTGTCAACGTTGATAATTTCAATATTTTTGTGAAGACGCTTTCCAAGTTCAGCAAGTAACGCGGTATTAAAGCCATCAGGTTGACCGTTAGCAAGTACAAGGTCAAGCGGAGGCAAGTCACCAGTTACGGCAATTTTGATTGTATCGGCGCCGTCGAAGTGCTGAATTTCTACTGCAGGAGGATCAGAATTTTTAACGTTCGTTACGTATTCTTTCGTCAACTGGCTAAGCGTCCCATCGTTGCGAATGTCATCAATGAATTTGTCAACGTCATTTTTCAGCGCGGTATTATCTTCACGCATTGCGAAACAAAAAGCGTCGATAAATTCCAGCGTATCATCTTTAATAATTTCGTACTTGGAATTACGCGCCGTGATATATCTTGCAACACAATCGTAAGTACTGATAACTTTAATTTCGCCTGAATCAAGCGCCATAAGCATTGAATTTAAATTGTCGTAGAAAACAGGATTGTAGGAAGTCAAATTCAGTGACAACGTCGACGAAATTTCTTTTGTAAAGTTGTTAAATTCCTCTTCGCTAGCGTTCAAGTGCTTAATCATACCAAGTTTGACAGGAGACGGCGCAGGTTTATTTTCGCCACAAGCTGTCAAAATCAAACTGAAAAGTATAAACGCCGAAAAGATTGTAAAAATTTTTTTCACGTGCAAAATCTCCTACCTGTTGGATTTAAGATGTGTAATTTTATCTGTAAAGTACGGCTCGGTCAAAACAGCGCCTTCAGGTGTGTCAATATCTTTTGGTCTGCTGTCGTCAACAGGAACTATAGCCCAGAAAATTACGTCAGCGCGTCCAGATGTAAGGGCAGAGGCGCGGGCGTCACCTTCAATATCAAAAATTTCAATATTTTTGTTAAGGCGCTTTCCCATTTCTGCAAGCAACGCGGTATTAAAGCCAGCAGGTTTACCATTTGCAAGTACAAGGTCAAGCGGAGGCAAGTCACCAGTTACAGCAACTTTAATCGTATCTGCGCCGTCAATGTGTGGCATTTCAACTGAAGGTGGATCTTCGGCTTTAACGTCAGTTATGTATTCTTTAACCAACTTGTCAAGCGTGCCGTCTTTCTTCATAGCGGCAAGCGCCTTGTCCAAATCTTTTTTCAAGCCTTCATTAGATTTGAGTACGGCGAAACAGAATGAATCGGAAAGCGACATGCCGTGTTGCTCGACGACATGAAGATTGAGTTTCTTAGCCAGTAAATAGTTGGCAACGCAATCGTAAGTACTCATTTCGTCAATGCTGCCAGATTCAAGCCCCATTTGCATTGCGGAAAGGTCTTTGTAGAAAGTTACGGTATGGTGTAACAAATTGATATTAGATTTTTGTTCAACCAGCTTTAAAATTTCGTCAACTTTTTGTTCGCTGGCGTTCAAAGTGGTTATCATACCAAGTTTAATATCTTCATTTTCAGACGATTTATTTGTATCGCCGCACCCTGTGAAAAGTGAACCTGCAAGAGCGCCGACAGCTAACAAACTTAAAACTTTTTTCAACTTCATAAAGAATTTAACTCCTCTCAAAAAAAATTCGGCAAATTTTTTTACAAAAAAATCGCCGTTATTATACACGAATCATTTTAAAATTAAAATATTTTGTTAAAAACTTTTTAGTTAGTAGTGAGTAGTAAAAAGTTTATCACTACTAACTACTAACTACTGACTACTTACTACTTACTAACCTTCACATTGTCGCCGTAAATCGTTTTGAAGTCATTCTTCATAGAAATGAGTGTCCAGCCATTTTTCTGCGAAGCTTGACGTACAGTATTTTCCAATTCTTTATTGCCAATCTCCCGCGTGTAATCGTCGCACAAAACCATAAACGCGGCGCTACGGTATTTGTTGTCAGTAATTGTGTAGTTCAACATATCAAAATCGCCGCTGGAGTTGCCGAACGCTATGACAGGTTGCTTGGCAATTTCGCGTTTTATGGAATAAATTTTATTAATACGCGTGTTGCTGCCCAAACGGTGATCGCCTATCAAAAATCTATCGCCCTCGACAAAATATTTTTCGCCGCCGTTATTTTCCCACTTGTAGGGAATATCGCAACCGATAATGTGATTGGGTTGCACAGGTACGACGCCGCCAATAAGCCCCCTTGTAGTTCTGCGCTCGCTACCCGTGATAATGTAAACTGTAAAATCATTTGCGTTGAGGTAGGAAATTATTTCAATCATCGGCAGGTAAAAACTTTCACCATATTTTAAATTTGTCAGTCCTACAACGTTTTGCGTCGTAATAAATTTTTCAAGAAGTGAAAAATATTCTTCGTCCGTCATGCCTTCAAAAACTTTCCAACATACATCTTTAAATTCTTTATCAACTTCCACAGGGAGATTTTTGGAAGTCAATATATTTTTTTTCCACTCGTTCAATTTGTCGCGATATAAGGGATTGTCGGGATTTTCCATCATTGTATAAAGCACCAACATATAGCCTAAACTGGTAGGCGCGGTTTCACAAAGTATTGTACCGTCCATATCAAAGGTAGCGATTCTGTCCTCAACAGGAATAAAATTTTTACTGCGTGGATTAGTCACGTCTTTAACGTAGTTGACGATTTGCCGCTTGACTTGAGAATCGGCAGACCAATATTTAAAATCGGCTGGCTTAGTTACGTTAATTGCCGCAATTTCAGAACGTGACGCCGCTTGAACGTCATCAACGTTGCCGAAAAGATTAAACGCCATTAAGCCAGCGAAAATTGCTGATAAAAATTTTTTCTTCAACTTTATCACCTTTTGTAGAATTAAGAATTAAGAATGTAGAATTAAGAATTAATTCTTAATTTATCTACTAACCGTCACGTTGTCGCCGTAAATCGTTTTAAATTCGTCGTGCATTGAAATTGTATTCCAGCCGCGCTTATCGGCAAACGCTTTATCTTTAACTGCTCTGTCAAGGTTGCCAAGTTCGCGCTCCACGTCATCACAAAGTACGTAAAACGCCGCACTTTGATATTTATTATTCTGCAAAGTATATTCCAACATTCCGCTATCGCCCATTGAATTGCCGAACGCTAAAACAGGTTGCTTGCCGATTTGATTGAGGATTGAAAAAATTTTCCGTGTTTTAGCGTTTTCAATAAGTGGTTCACCAGAAATTACAATTTTTTCTCTGCGTCTGTCGTAGAAATGATTCTCGGGCGAATCTTTGCCCATACGTGTCGACGTGAAATTAAAATCAGATGCAACAATTCTGTCGAACTGAATCGGGATAACGCCGTTGACAAGTTCGCGCGTAGTATCGACGCCGCAAGCTGAATCAATGTAAACGCTAAAGCCGTTGTTCGTCAAGTAGGAAATAATTTCGACCATTGGCAAGTAAAAAGCTTCGCCGCGTTTTAAATTCGTCAAGCCAACTTCGTTTGTATCCATAAATTTGCGGACGTAAGCGCGATATTCTTCAGGCGTCATTCCCGCGTAAACCGCTGTTAAACCTTTAAGATACAATTTACTTTCAGCGGGCGTCAACTTTTGTTTAGCCATAACTTTCGGCTGAATTTTTTTAGCTAAATCAAGATATTTTTTCGGCGCGGTGTAGTTGGGGTCTTCAAGTACGCGGTAGAAGAACATCATTTCTTGAAAGTAAAGCGGCGCAGTTTCGCAGTAAAAAGTTCCGTCCATATCAAAAGTTGCTATACGATCTTCAGGCGGAATGTAATTGCCGCTGTAAGGATTAGTCGCCGCCTCGACGAACTGAATAATTTTTTTCTTAGTCGGCGAATCTTCGCGCCAATATTGGAAGTCGTCAGCAGTCACAACATTTATTTGGGCAATTTCTTCACGTGACGCCGCTTGAACGTTATCGGCGCTACCAAAAGTTCCAAATGCCATAAGTCCCGCGAAAATGGCGGCTAAAATTTTTTTCTTCATTTAAAAAACTCTCCTGTCAATGAAAAATTTTTCACGTTAAAAATTATTTTGTAAACCGCGCAGTTTACGAATTGCGGCAGGCAAATTGTTCATAATGTCAGACGCGATAAGCCCTTCAGAATTTTTTTCAGCGGCAATATCACCCGCCGTACCGTGCAGGTAAACGCCAGCAAGTGGAGCAAACGGCGTCAACTTCATCAAGCCAGCAATACTTCCTGCCAGTACGTCACCACTGCCAGCCGTCGCCATTGCACTGTTGCCGAGCGGCGATATAAAAATTTCACCGTTGGGATAAGCAATAACCGTACATTCACATTTTACCACGATAATTGTACGAAGTTCCTGCGCGGATTGTCGAACTGTTTCAATCAAATTTTTTCGTAAATTCGCCGTCGACAAATTTAACAGTGCGCCAAGTTCGCCTAAATGCGGCGTCAAGATTGGAATTTGCTTGCAACTTTTCA
>JAFSUE010000025.1 GCA_017445435.1 Selenomonadaceae bacterium
AAATTATAAAATACACGCGAAATTTTTCAATTACAAGTGAGAGGTGCTAAAATTGTTTTTTGGAAAGAAAAAGTTTAAGCTTGCCGCATTTTTGGCAGGAGGATTTTTAGCTTGTTCATTATTTACAGGTTGTGGCGAATCTGGCGGCGGTGGCGGTACTGCTAGCGCTGATGAAATTGTCGTCGGCTCAAACTTTGAACTTACTGGCAATCACGCGCAGTACGGCTCAAATGCCGCTAAAGGTCTTAAGCTTGCAGTTGATGAAGTCAACGCGGCTGGTGGTGTCAATGGCAAAAAAATTAAAATCGTCGAAGCTGACAGTAAATCTGACACTGCCGAAGCTGTCAACGCCGCTACAAAATTAATTTCCGATAACAAAGTTGTTGCTATGGTAGGTCCTGCAGTTACAGCTAGCGTCATTGCTGAATCTCAAGTTGCTACTGACGATAAAATTCCTGTCATTGCTCCTGCCGCTACAAATCCTGACGTTACAGTTGACAACGGAACTGTTAAACCGTACATTTTCCGCGCTTGCTTTATCGACCCTCAACAAAGCGAAGTTATGGCACAATTCGCCGTGAATCCAAAAGACAAAGGCGGATTAGATGCGAAAACTGCTGTCCTTTACATTGATTCAAGCTCCGATTATTCAAAGAGTCTCGGCAAAATCTTTAAAGAAAAATTTGAGGCTGACGGCGGGAAAGTCTTAATGGAAGAATTTTTTGTAGCGAAAGACCAAGACTTCAAGGCGACGTTGACTAAACTGCAAGGTGCGAATGCTGATGTAATTTTCGTTCCTGCGTACTACGAAGAAGTTGGAAAGATTATCAAACAAGCTCGTGAACTTGGCATAACTTCAGCGATTCTCGGTACTGACGGCTGGGACGATACAAAAGTTGTTGAAATTGCTGGTGCTGAAGCGCTGAACAATACATATTTCTGCACTCACTACTTTGAAGGTGACGCGGAAGTTCAAGACTTCCTTAAAGCTTACGAAAAAGCCTACAATGAAACGCCAAACGTCTTTGCGGCTCTCGGCTACGACGCTGGCAAAATGTTAGTTGATGCGATTCAACGCGGCGGCGATACTTCCGAAAAAATTCGTGAAAACGTCGAAACGATTAAAGATTTGAAAGTTGGAACTGGCGTTATCACTATGGACGCTAAGACGCACAATCCGATTAAAGGAATTGTTGTCCTTGAAAACAAAGGCGGCGTTCGTGAACTACGCGCAAAAATTGCGCCTGAAGGATAATTTAGCTAATCCGTACAGAAAATTTTTCTAATGAAAAAAACTTCTATGACGAAAAATCATAGGAGTTTTTTTTAGTTGTAGCGGCTGAAAAATTTCTCTTGCCGATTTTTTATAAGCGCTTTATAACTTGAACTTAAAACTTTTAATTGTGAATTAGAAACCATTTGAGTTGACTACTTAATAAGTCGGCGGCGGTAAAATTACCGTTCAAATTTTTTGTAATGGCGTGAACATAAAACGATGGACATGGCAAACTGATTCGCTCATCACCTGCCGCAAAAACTATTATCGCCGCAGAATTTACGCAAGATATATTTACCATCCTTAATTACTTTTGCCACTATGATGTCCAAAGACAATTCACATAAAAAAGCGCAACTACCATCGATTCAACGCAAAAAAAACAGCTAAAATTCTACTCGGGTAAAAATAAACGGCATACTTTAAAATCTCAATTAGTCATTGCATAAGGAAAACAAATTTTGCAATGGGAGCAATCCACGATTTGGTTGTAGTCGATAATAAAAAAGCTTCAAAAATAAGAATCTGTGTTGAACACGTCATCAGGTGTTTTCGGATTTCTTACGCGCGGTATCGTTGTCGCCATAAAACATTCAAAAAGCGTTTTAATTTAATTTGTGCTATTTTCAATTTGGATT
>JAFSUE010000213.1 GCA_017445435.1 Selenomonadaceae bacterium
GTAGTTAGTAGTAAAAAATTCTAATCCCTAATCATATTTTCTAACGTGTCGAATAAAATTTCTGGATTAACAGGCTTAGACAAATGCGCATTCAAGCCCGCCTGCAAACTGCGTTGAACGTCTTCATCAAAGGCATTTGCAGTCAACGCGATTATCGGAATTTTTTTAGCGTCTTTACGTTTCAAGGCACGAATCGCCATTGTAGCTTCCAGCCCATTCATTTCGGGCATACGCATATCCATTAAAATGGCGCTGTAGTAACCTTCAGGCTTGGACTCAAACATTTCAACGGCGATTTTTCCATTTTCAGCGTGTTCAGGTTTCATTTCGCGCATTTTCAAAACTTCCATCATAATTTCGGCATTAACAATCATATCTTCCGCCAAAAGAATCTTTTTACCTTTCAAATCGGCTTTTCTAGTACCGTCACTGGAAAGCCGTTTTTTCTTTCTCAACGCATTTTTAAATTCCTCAAGCAAACTGTTTGAAAACAGCGGCTTGGAAATGAAAGTGTCGACGCCAGCTGCCGTTGCTTCGTCAATAACGTCATCCCAGTTGTACGCCGTCAAAATAATTATCGCCGTTTCATCGCCGATTATCGACCGAATTTGCCGCGTCGTCTCAACGCCATTCATTCTAGGCATATGCCAATCAACGATAATCAAATTGTACGGGTCACGACGCGCATAACGTACCTTCACCATTTCGATAGCCTCTTGACCTGATAAAGCTATTTCAGATGAAATTCCCGCCTTTTCCAAAACTAATTTAGCGTGTTCACAAGCAACTGGATCGTCATCGACAATTAAAACGCTCATATCCTGCGGCTTAATATTTACGTCGCCAAATTCAGAATCAACTGTACGTTCAGAATCAGGCAACGTTATTGCAACGGTAAACGTAGTGCCGACGCCCTTTTCACTTTCCACATCAATTTTACCGTTCATCATTTCGACAATGCTTTTAGTTATCGCCATACCAAGACCAGAGCTACCGTACTTGTTGACGGATTCTGAATTTTCTTGACTAAACGTTTCAAAAATTTTCGGCAGATATTCTTTGCTCATACCGATGCCAGTATCTTTAATCGTGAAAGTAAGCGTCGACCTTCCATTAAAGCTAGCTGTCTTTTCAACAATGAAATCTACTGAACCGCCTTTAGGTGTGAACTTGACGGCATTTCCCAAAATATTTATAAGCACCTGCCGAATTTTCACGCCGTCGCCAATGTAAAATTCATTGACATCACCGTTTATATGGCAGTTGTACGTTAAGCCTTTATCTTGACATTGACCGCTGACAATAGTATTAATTTGTTCAATAAGTTTTGAGAAGTCAAATTCTTCACTGCGCAGAGACATTCGCCCCGACTCAATGCGGCTCATATCCAAAATATCATTTATCAGCGAAAGTAAATGTTGCGCGGAACTGCCGATTTTCAATAAATAATCTTTCGTCTTCATTGAAATGTTTGGATCGTTCAAGGCAAGATTATCTAAGCCAATAATGGCATTCATCGGCGTCCTAATTTCATGTGACATATTGGAAAGGAAAATAGTTTTCGCCTTGCTAGCCTCTTCAGCCGTTTTCAATGCGTCATTAAGCGCTTGATTTTTTTCCAGTGAATCGCGCATTTCTGAATCAATATCGGTAAAGCCGACACCGACCGCGTGAACTTTATGGTCTGTTCTATCTTCAATGTGACGTACGCCAGCAATGCGGAGCATTTCATAAGTTTCTTTACCGTCTCTGCGTACCAAGTAGCGGTAGGAAATGACAGGTTTTGTTTCAAGCCCTTCACGTATTGATTCAGGCGTAATGAATTTTAAAAAGCCGTCGCGATATTCATCAGTTATATAGTTGTAAGCGTAAGTTGTAAATTTTTCACGGAAATAAAATTGTTCGCCTTCAACGCCAATATCTTCCGTGTTGGAATCGCCGCGATAACAAAGCCCAGAATTTTCATCAAGGTTGACGTAGTAGACACTGCGATAATCAGACGCCAGCGCGGTTATCATGCTGTCACGTTGCGCCTGTTCCTGTTCCTGCGCTAAAAGTTCCTCCTGCAAGGCAAGTTGTTCTTCAAGTTCCTGTTGCTTAACTTGATTTTCAGTTTCAGAAATTCTTTTTTCCAACGTGATTTTCGACGCCCTGCGAATCTGTTTAATCATCATAAAGAAAGAGCCAGCAAGTACAAGCGCAGTTAAAATGGATAAAATCAAACTCCTAAAAATAATTCCGTCCGAAATGGTGCTAATTTGGTTACTGATGACGCTTTCACGTACCAAGTACGTCAAAATCCAATTCGTACCGTGAACTGGAACGTAGCACATCGTGCCTTTAACATCTTTGTATGTGAAAGAAACAAAGCCTGTACGTTTATTTGCGAAGTCTTCGCGCATTTCGTCAACAGAATAGTCTGCCGCTAAATCAGCGTGGCTTATAGCGTCAAATAAATTATTTTCGCTAGCAAGTCCGCCGAGCATAACGTTTGTAAGTGAAACGCCGTCGCTTGTGTAAAGGTTGCAGAAAGTTGTACCGCGTTCATTCGTCTGCATGGAAATACTTTTCAACATCGTATTCATATCAATTTCCATGAAACACGCTACTAAAAATTTTCCTTGAAAAGGAAGGCGATCGACTGGTACGGCGATAACAATTTTTTTATTGTTGCTGTCAATATTTTTCACGAAAATTTCTGGTTGAGTAATATTTTCGTAGTCAAAGCTGTACTGCGAAATGTCCGTCCTAGTGCCGCGCGAAGTGTAGATTAAGCCTTCATTGTCGACGAATGCAAATTTTTCTAACTCATAAAGCTGTTTCATTCGGTATTGATAAGCTTGCAGATTTTCAACAGTACTTAAGTCGTTTTTGTCTAAAAGACCAACGGCAATATCCATATCGTTAATGTACTTGTCAAGCGTCGAGGCTACAACTTGTTCACGCCGCCCAGCTAATTCCTCAAGGTAAAGTAAGCTTACGGTGCGAACTGCCTTTTCTGTATCTTCGCCAGCACTGCGCCCCGTCAAAAATGTCCCTGCAACAAGTATCACTGCAACAATGGCGCTGACTATCACAACTAGCTTGAGAATACCATTTTTTTGTTCACCGTCCATAAGTCAACTCCTCCTTGTGAATAAGTTCCTGAATCTGTACAAAATTTTAATCGGCATAAAAATTTATTCGTCCTAAAAATTTATTCGTCCTTCAAAATGCCAGCCATACGCAAAAGATATTTCGCGTTAGTCGTAGTACAGCGCCCTTGCCGAATCTTAAAATCAAATTTAATTTCGTCGCCTTCATAATATTCTTGAAAGTGCGCGTTGGAAATATTTTCCATTTCGCAAAGTTCAAAGTCATGAGTCGTAACTAAAGTTATATTGCGCGGGCTTGTCAAGCGTTTAATAGCTTCCTTAGCGCCCAAAAGTCTATCAGCTTCATTTGTACCTTTGAAAATTTCGTCGATACAAATCAGCATTGGCAATTCTTTTTCGCTGTATTCAATCATACTTTTAATGCGTAAAAGTTCCGCGTAGAAAGTCGACAAGCCTTGCCCAATATCATCGTTGACGCGAATTGACGTAAAGACGGCTAACTTGCTGACTGAAAAACTTTCCGCGCAGACTGGAGCGCCTGCATAAGCTAACATTACAGCGCCAGCTATCGTACGAATCCATGTCGTTTTTCCTGACATATTCGCGCCTGTAACAATCGTTGTACCTGCCGTTAAGTCAACGTCATTTGATACGGCTTTTTTATTTGCGATTAACAGGCTTGATAAATTTGTAGCTTGAATCTTCGGCGCGGGATCGTCCAACAACGTCGGAAAACAGTATGTTTGCCGCGTTTGACCGATTGACGCTAAAGAAATTAAAACTTCTGCTTCTGACCATGCGTCAATCCATTTGTGAAGATGTTTAGCCGCAGTTTTACGCCAACTGATGAATGCCGCCGCGCAGAAAAAATCCATTAAGAATAGCGCGTTGCCTAAAAGAAAGGCGATAGGATTTTTACGCGCATTGACAAACTTAACAAGCAGCGCTAACAATTTTAAATATCGTGCCGCCGATACTTCGTCCGTCAAGGCGTCGCGAATTTGCCGCATACTTGAGGAGCTAAAGTCCGTTGATTCAAGCCGTTCAAAAATTGCTTGATAAAGTTTTAATTCCTTCGAAAACATTTTCAGCGGCTTTAAAATTTCTGACGTGCGGGACAACATTAAAACGGCGATTATCAATGAAATAATGGGGACGATTGGCAATAATATAAACATTGAAACGTTTTTGATAATGTCAGCCGTGCCGAGAAAAATTATCGCCAGCATAAGTGGAATTGGTACGAATCGCAGATAAAAAATTTTGTTAAGCGTAGGCAACGGCTCTTCCATAGCTTTTAATAGCGGCGTCGTGTCGTGATTGTTTGGCATAAGGCGGGCAAGCGCTTCCAAGTCAAGCGATAAACGCGGGCGCTGTAAAAGTTCAGCAACTCCCTTTTGCCGCAAACGTACTGGTGCAAAATCTTCTGGCGGAATTGGTGAAAATGATTGTGCTAACCTGTCACGTCCGCGCTTAGTACGTGCCGCGCAGATGTATTGAAAGATTGAACCTTTGCCGAAA
Organism: Selenomonadaceae bacterium; assembly: GCA_017445435.1. Lineage (GTDB taxonomy): Bacteria > Bacillota > Negativicutes > Selenomonadales > Selenomonadaceae > Quinella. Next base: position 4,617 of record JAFSUE010000213.1, read on the forward strand.
ATGTATAAATCCACGTCCTGCGGTCTTTCGTCGTCAAGGTAACCGCTACCGTCATTTGAACGTTTACGCCAAGTTCCACGCGCCCTTACGATGTAAGAATTTAAAACGTTTAGACGACTGGTTAAAAATTTTTGTCGTCGTTTAATATCGTCGTGCCGACCGACAAGCGTGAAAAAAATCATTATCAAAATTGCCGCCGCAATGTAGCCGTGATGATTGCCATCAACGCTAAGCGCAATTCCAATGACGCTTGCAATAAAAACTGCTGACCGCGCCCAACTAATTTTCTTTTCGCGCTTGTACAATCTTTTCTGTTCATCAAGATCAATTTCGCGTTCGTTATCATAAAAAGCTTTATTCACTTTAAGTTCCTCACAAAAATTTTTCCCGATTATAACATTTTTCATTGCAACAAAAAAGCCGCATTACTTCATACGACTAAAATTTTTCTAAGTGCGACAGAAATATTGACGATAAAAATTAAATGTGGTAAACTTCAAAAGTTATGTCAACGCTCCGCTGAAATTTTTCATGAGCGCTAATAGGAGGAAAATTTTATGAACATTATCGAAATTCTTGAGAAAGAGCAGTTGAGGAAAGATATTCCTGACTTTGGACCTGGAGATACTGTTAGAGTTCACGCGAAAATTGTTGAAGGCAACCGCGAACGCATCCAGGTTTTTGAAGGCGTCGTAATTGGGCGTCAAGGTTCTGGCGTACGTGAAAACTTTATTGTTCGCAGAATTTCTTACGGCGTCGGTGTTGAAAGAATGTTCCCTGTACATTCGCCGCGCATTGATAAAATTCAAGTTGTACGTCGTGGTGCAGTTCGTCGCGCTAAACTTTATTATCTGCGTAAGCTGACGGGTAAAGCCGCCCGCATTAAAGAAAAGAAAGTTGTTAGTAAGTAGTGCGTATGGAATAATTAAAATTTTTTAATAAACTTCTTTTCTTTTGCGCTTGAATTGTCAAATCAAGTGCAACGTTTTTGAGCACCAGATTTTTGCAGGTGTCCTTCAAATTTTTTGGGAGGACGCGATTTTTTACGACGTTTTGGGTAAGCGATTTGAGCTTTGGACGATGAATAGGATTACGTTTCAATTCACGTGAAAAGAAGATATATCTTTTCATGCTCAAGTATGGTAAGATGTGTGTAACTCATTTGTTTTCTGCCTTTCTTTGGGATACAAGAATTTTAGCAGAAACAAATGAGTTTTTTAGTGTTGCACTTTGATTGTACATTCAAGCGCAAAAAGAAAAAGTAGTTCAATTAAATATAAAATTTATAAAGTTTAAATTTGCAAACAGCCTTTCGTGAAGTCTTGAAAAAATTTTTCACTGTGATATAGTAGCGGCGAGGTGATTTAATTTGAAACTTGTAGTAACAGTCGTCGGCAAAGACCGCGTCGGAATTATCGCGGCGGTTACGAAAATTCTTGCCGATAATGACGTAAATATTTTAAGCA
>JAFSUE010000026.1 GCA_017445435.1 Selenomonadaceae bacterium
AGTTGTCAAATACTTTGAACACTTGAAGAATTTAAACGAACTGGACGCGCTGAAAGAAATTCACTTGATACACATCAGCAAACGTCACGGCAACGGCGAAGAATTTAAAACCGCTATCCAAAAAGTTGTCGGCGACATTCCGATTTATCCTCATTGAAAGTTTTTATAAATTAAAGGTTTATTTCAGTTAAAGGAGTGGAAAATAATGTGGATTAAAAACGAAAAAGGTTGCTGGATTAATCTGGCGCTTGCGTTCAATGTCGATTACGGCAAACATTACGATGAATACGTTGTCTACGCCGAATTTCCGTTTTATTTTGGTAAAAATGTCGCGGATTCTTCTTTCGATGAAAAGCGCCGCTTGAAGACTTTCAAGACTGCTGAAGACGCCGAAAAGTTCATTGAGGATTTGTTTAACCATATGAACACAGGAGCTAAAGTCGGCTACGCTTTCACTTGGCTTACCGATAAACCTGCCGAAAAGCCCGCTGAAAAGCCTGTCGATAAACCTGCCGATGATTCGGAATTGATTGACGGAGTAAGTTTGTAAATGTATTTCAACGTAAAAATTGACGCTATTCCTCAAGGCAGACCGCGCTTTTGTTTGTGAAAGGAGGTTAAAAGTTGGAAGTCATTATTAAAGGCGACGCAAAAGAAATTGCCGAACTGCTCGCTACAACAATTCGGCATAATGAAAAAGAAGTCTTTAACTTCGGCGGTATCACTGTGAAAGACCCCGAGAAGTTAAATGAACTTGTCGAAAACGTCAATCATCTGGTCGACGTTCTGCTGTCAGAAAAAAAGGAAGCGGCAAACCAGAGACAATTATCTCTATTGCGGGAAGCGTTTGATGATTTTCTTGGAGAAGCTCGCCGGTAAAGACAAGGTATTCTTGGAGAAACGTTTCAACTTTGTGCAAAATCATCTTTTGCCCCGCAATTCTAATGACGGGTACATAACCTTGAGGTAAGCTTTCATTAAATCTTTTCAAGCGACCTGACAGCGCACTTTGAATATTCATTATTTCGTTGGACAAAATAATCACCCCCTTTCAACAGGGGGAAGTGTAACACAACAATTTGAAGAGTTTATGAAAGGAGGTGAATCGGTATGCGAATCAGAGTAGAAGGCGGCGTTATTCAAGAAGAAGACATTGCGGAAGTTAAAATCGGTCAGCGCGGTAAAACGTCGCCCGCTTATGAAATTTGGGCAACTATGAAAGACGGGTCGAAGGTTAAGCTTGATACCGAGTACAGCGCAAGAAACGCCGCGATTCGCGCCAATTTGTATAAGCCAAACAGTTTTATTTTGGAGGATGAAGATGAGTAGTAAACTTAAAAAAGCGTTGGCTGTCGCCGCTATCCTTCTCTTCGGCGCTGTCAATCTCAGTAATTTCAATCAGCGGCAAGACGTTATCCACGTCGAAACCTACCGCGTTAAAGCCGGCGATACCTTTTGGAACGTCACCGAGTACTACCGCGATTTGGACGCACGCAACCTTTACATTTTTGACTACCAAGACGAAGTGCGCGAACTCAATCCTCACTTGACGGAGAAAAATTGCCAACTTCAGCCTAACGATTTAATCACTGTTCATTACGTAAAAAAATAGACCTTTAACGGTCATCAAAAAACGCAAAATATTTTATTACGCAAAGTTAATTTAGTAAAGGGCGGTGGTTCATTCTGCCGCCTAAAGGAGTGATTTTATGAAAGGCATTCCGATTAAATTTCGCATTAAGACCGACAACAACGAAGACTTGTATCTTACGCCTTCTCTTAATGGCGATTACGACCAACTTATTGGCTACGACGTGGACGGCGCTGAAGTCTACGAAGGCGACAAATTAATACTTGGAAGTCACGAGTATATTGCGGGCATTAGACCTGTCTCCTATACCGATGATAAAAAATATTATAAGCCTGAAAAAGATTTTTCAAATTTTCTTCTTAAGGAGGTTTAACAATGAAAGACGTACCCATTAAATTTCGCGGCAAGCGACTTACTTCCAACGAAGATTTTGTATTCGGCGATTTAATTCAGTACCCTTACGATTTGCCGATTATTAGGGTTTTTGACGACGAAGAATGTAAAAAAGGCTTGTACGCGTTTGACGATTATGAGGTTTATCCTGAAAGCGTTTCTCAACTTGTAGGTTACGACGCCGACGGTAATGAAGTCTACGAAGGCGACAAACTTTTCGATGAGGAGCATAACACCTACGTGACTGCTGAACTTTATCCCGGCGTCCATACTCAATTTTACAGAAAGGTTTAAGTAATGGAGTATAGATAT
>JAFSUE010000214.1 GCA_017445435.1 Selenomonadaceae bacterium
GCACGAATGATACTTTGCAAAGTGGCAGTGGCAAGGGCGACACTATTATTTACGTTGGCGAAGGCGGCAAGTACGTTGCTGGCGACGACAACAGCACAAATACAACCGTCACTTCAAATTCTTCTGTGTCGAATGAAACAAACAACGTAAACATTGACAATAGCACCACTACCAATACTACAAACAACACCACGATTATTAACAATGTCAACAATATTTACACGTACAACGGCGGCAATAAAACTATTAGCAGTTACGCTGAAGGGCAAGTCGTCGAACTTAAAAGCGATTATCAAGGAATTGACGTAAATGGCAATAGTTTCTTGGTAAAATCCAGTAGCGGTGATTTGTCAATTCAAGATTCCCGCGACAAGTTCATCGGCTACAGCGCGAGCAATAGTGAAGTTGTGGCGTACTCCTACTTAGGCGCGAAGGCTGGCGCTATTGATGGGCGTGATAAAAATCAAGCAGAAATTTTCATTGGCGGCGATCATGTCAACAATCAAATTTACGCAGGAAATGGCGGCTCAAGTTTATGGGGCGGAAATGGCGGCACTGATACAATGACAGGCGGCGACGGCTACGACGAATTTTTCTTTGCAATGGGCAGCGGCAATGACCTTGTACAAAATGCTAGTGACAATGATGTTATCAATTTGTTAGGTGTTTCACTTAGTCAAATTTCAAGTTTCAGCTATGATAGTTCGTCCGTCGACTTGAATTTTAATAACGGTGAACATTTGAAAGTTGAGGGAACGTCAAGCGTTGGTTATCGCGTGGAGAATCAAACTTTCTATTTCAATCGCTCTACAAATGAATGGTCAACAAAATAAAATTTAATCGCTACGAATAAAATTTAAATTTAAAACTGCTGTAAATCATGAAAACTGAAAGCTAAGATTCACAGCAGTTTTTTTATTGGTAAAAATATTTTTTACGAATCAGCCACTAACAACTGACTTGTCGAAGTCATAAACAATTTTGTGGACGGGCAAGGCAAAAATTATTTGATAGAAAAGTAGCGGCACTAAATTTGTATTCGCCGCCTTTTCAATGTCGATTGGATAGCCGAGCAAGTGAATAAATCCTACCGTGATGAAAAAATAAATTGCCGCCGCCACTGGCGCACTTACTATTGGGATTAAGAATTGGTCTTTTACGACGCGTTCTGAAAATTTTCCAAAGATAACGCCGACTGTCATGTAAGCAAAAGTTGCACAGCCGAAAAAGTCACCTGACGTTAAATCTTGCAAAATTCCTGCGAAAAATCCCAACGTCACGCCAAAATATGGTCCGCGCAGAAATGCCGCCGATACCGTCAATAGCAACAATAAATTTGCGCTGACGCCGTTATAGTCAAGGTACGTTAAAAGGGAAGTCTGCGCGGCGTACATTGTCAATACAAGCACGATAAGGATAACTAAAATTCTCATTCAGTCGTACCCCCAACTTGTTCGCCAGCTTGTTCCTGCGCCTGTTGAAGTTGCTGTTGTTGTTGTTGCTGAACATTTTCTTGCGCCTGTTGAAGATTTTCCTGCGCCTTTCTAAGTTGTTCAGCCGTTTCATAAGGATCAGTTTCAGTACCTTGTGTTTGCAAAATTGGCGGCAACGGTTCAGGCGGTGCCTCACGTGACGCAACGATAACTGCAACGTCTTCAAGCTTTTCAAAGTTGACCGACGTTTCAATCACGCCATATTTTAAAAGTCCGCCTTCCTCATTATGAATTTCTTTAATTTTGCCGACGACAATTCCTTTTGGGTACACGCCGCCGAACCCAGAAGTTACAACGGCATCTTCGACTTGAACATTAGCATCTTTCGGAATGTTCACCATACGCGGATGATTGGGATCGTTCATATCGCCTTCGACAATGCCAGCTACGCGCGAATCAGGACGTTGAACAAGCGTTCCGACAGAGGAACGCGGGTCTAAAATTAGTTGAACTTTCGACGTGTTGGCGCTTGCTTCCAAGACGTGACCGACAAGCCCCATTTCAGTGACGACCGCCATATTATTTGCAACGCCGTCAAGTGTACCGCGATTTATCACAATGACGCTTGACCACGTGACAGATTCGCGCCCAATAACTCCAGCGGCAACTAAATCAAATTGTGTAGAAACTTGCTTGTAGCCAAGTAAAGCACGTAGTCTTTGATTTTCTGACGCATATTCAGACGCCGTTAAATTTTGGGCGCGTAAAAGTTCGACTTCCTCACGCAGTTCACGATTCTGACGTTGAAGGTATTGAATTTCAGTTATGCTACTTTTGAGATAGGAAAGTTGACTTCCTGTCCACGAAAAAAAATTTTGGAAAGGCGAAAGTATAACCATTGCCGTCTTACCAAAAAAAGGTAGTTCAATTTTTCCACTCGCCGACAAAAATATTAAGCAGAACACAGCTATAAACGCCACGACTATTGCGGCGATTTTTTTTGTTGGCGGCTTAGGTTTTTTCTGTCTATACTTTTGTTCCATTTTTAAAGTAGTTAGTAGTGAGTGGTTAGTAGTAAGTAATAAATTTTTTAAAAGCTACAAGCTACACGCTACAAGCTAAAATTAATTACGAATTTTCTTTGAAGTCATTACGACGCGCTGTAACAAATTCAAATCTTCCAGCGCTCTGCCAGTACCTTCACCAACACAGCTAAGTGGGTCATCAGCGATAAGTACAGGCATTCCCGTTTCTTTACCGATGAGCTTATCAAGATTTTTAAGGAGCGCACCGCCGCCAGTCATCATAATTCCATGATCCATAACGTCTGCGGCAAGTTCAGGCGGCGTCTTTTCCAACGTATTTTTAACGGCGTCGATAATTTTTTCAATCGGTTCACTAAGCGCCTCACGAATTTCACTAGCTTTAATCGTCAAAGTTTTAGGAAGACCAGTAACTAAATCACGTCCGCGAACTTCCATTGTTTTATCAGTGTCAGGCGTAACGATAGCTGTACCGATATTAATTTTAATTTCTTCGGCGGTACGTTCACCAATCATTAGATTGTAAAGGCGCTTTATATGTTGGACAATCGACGAATCCAATTCATCACCGCCAATTCTAATTGAACGGCTTGTGACAATGCCGCCAAGTGAAATTACGGCAATTTCAGTAGTGCCGCCGCCAATATCGACGACCATATTTCCAGTAGCTTCTTCGACTGGAAGTCCTGCGCCGATTGCAGCCGCCATTGGCTCTTCTATTAAATACGCTTCACGTGCGCCAGCTTGTTGTGCCGCGTCGATAACTGCGCGTTTTTCAACTTCCGTCACGCCAGACGGTACGCCGACAACTACACGCGGTCTTGCAAAGGAACTTGAATTTATTGCTTTCTTTATAAAATATTTCAACATTGCCTGCGTCACGTCAAAATCGGCAATGACGCCGTCTTTCATTGGTCTAATTGCAACTATATTTCCTGGTGTACGCCCAATCATCTGTTTGGCTTCTTCGCCAACTGCCAGCACGTCGCCGCTATCGCGTTTAATTGCAACAACTGACGGCTCGCGCAAGACAATTCCTCTGCCTTTAACGTGAACAAGTGTATTTGCCGTCCCAAGATCTATTCCCATGTCTCGCGATCCGCTAAACCATTCAAACATCTACAGAATTTCTCCCTTCTGAGGCGGCGAAAATTTTTTGACGGTCATAAACCTACCCGCCTACTTTAAGCAAAAACATTTTATCACATTTTATTCAGTTTGCAACAAAAAATTAGTTATTAGGTTGTATATGTAGGGATTATAGCAATTTTAAAAAACAAGCACTACACCAACCCTAGGTGGTGTTGAATAACTAAGTAGCAATAATTTAAAGTATAAAAAGTACGGTAATGAGCGGCATTTCAGCGCCGCACCGCTACGCGGAATTAAGACTGTAAAATTAACTTAATTCTTAATTCAACAAAGTGCCGCAGTGTTTTCTTTTGCTTCTTTTCTTTTGCGCCAAAAGAAAAGTAGTTTATAAATAAAAAATTTATTCAACACGTCCTAATAAAAGGCTTGACGATTCAAGAATTTTTCAATGTCGACTTTTTATTAAAGGCCTAAAAAATCACCTTCGACAAAGTTTAACCTAAGTCGAAGGTTTAATCAATATAGGTTTCAGACTAAAGTTTTCCAATGTAAAAGTAAATAAAGTGAAAAAAATAAATGTAAAGTAGTGTTAAGTCGAGCTCAAGGTATCGGCAGAAGATATGGTGACGAAAGACTATTTCGCGAAAATCTTCAATAAGCTTTTAATCTTTGTCAGCTTTTCCGTAATCGGTTCGCACCGAAACGCTTTTTCAGAAACAATAAGCGCATTAGGAAATTCTTTCCAGTCGATAGCACCTATTCCTTTAATTTCGTTATTAAAAAGCCGCATCGTATCGCCGCTTTCAAATTTTCGGAACAAATTTTGGAGAATTGCGGCTATATCCTGATTCAGCACGTTGCCGTAAATTTGCGCCGCCTCATGGTTTCCTAAAAACGCCGCCAAAACATCTAAAGTTCCAGAACCAAGATTTTTAATCAGCGGCTTTACGTCCCAGTAAAGAAGATAAACTTTGCTACCACCCTCAACCAATTTTTTGGCGCATTTGTAAAGACCCAACGTGTAGCATTGCTCCCATAACTTTTCTTTTGCCTCCAATTTAGTCGTCATCGCCATTTGCTCTTTGAGGTAATTTCTTATGATTTTTGCTTCATCGGGATAATTGGCATCAAGATAATTGAGAATGGAGGACATCTCTTTTAACATGAAGTCTTTGTATTTTTCATCACCGACAGAGGCTTTGTAAATTTGTCTTTCATTGGCGGCAATGCCGATAATAAATTCGACATTAGAAACAGAGCCATTTAAATAAGCGTCGTAAAAGTCAATAGGAATAAATTTTCCGTCGCGGGCAGGTGCGGACAAATCCGCCGCAAGTTTTTTAGTCGCTTCTTTAAGCTTTTCAGTTGGAAGTTTTAAAAGTTCCGCCATTGTCGTCGTCGAAGTTTCTTTCAAAAGTTTTTTCGCCAGTTCTCTGGAAACTTCAGGTGTTTCGTAAGCTGCTAGTGGACTTCCGTTAAATATGAACGCTTTTTGAAACAATCCTTTCGCCTGTTCGCACGTAGCAAGTAGAGCTATGGACAGAGCGCCAGACTCAAAGCCCATTACGGTGATTTGATTGGGATTGCCGCCAAAAACTGAAATATTTTCTTTAATCCATTTTAAAGCGGCAATTTGGTCGAGTAAGCCGAGATTTAGCGCATCAGGATAATTATCACCGCCAGGAACTTCCGAAAAATCAATGAACCCTAAAATTCCGAGACGGTAATTGAATGTGACGCACACAGCGTTTGGATAAATTTTATTAAATTGACGACCATATAAGATTGGATCGGAGGAACCGCCGTATGAAAAATCGCCGTGATGAAATAAAACTAATACGGGCTTTTCTTTATCCGTCTTTTTACTTCCAACGCAAATATTCAAATATAAGCAGTCTTCACTTTGCCGAAAATGTTTTAATGGCGAACCGTCGTAATCGACTTGAATTGCGGACGCGCCGAAAGATTTTGCTTCGAACACTTCATCAGATTCTGGTAGCGGCTCAGGGGCTTTCCAGCGAAGTTCACCGACGGGCGGCTTGGCATATGGAATGCCGCAGAAGAATATAGAATCCTTGAATTTATCGCCGACGAAGACGCCGTTTTTTGTCTTTACTGCAAGGTTGGTATCAAATGCGCCGTGAATTTTCTGATTTTGCCGATTCATTTCATCGAGTAAGTCTTTGTTTTTCAGCAGTTCATCAAATACAAAACCGCCGCTCCCGTCGCCGTAGCGTTCGCGAATTTTTCGAACGCGGTACCAACGCAGAGCCATGCTGAACGCAAAGCCCAAAATTGCTGGAACTACCAAATATGCGTAACCTTCTATTGCATAATCATCAATGGCATCGGCGGATATTTCCTTCCATGACACAAAGGAATATTGAATCGTCACACCCATGAGGAGGTACGCTAAAAAAATCATAATCCTATTAGTTGTACTACTTTGAACGAATTTGCTGAAAACAACAGCATTCGCCAGTTTGTCAAGCGTCATGCCGACGATAAGACAGATTACGCCGCATTGCCATTCTTCATAGCCAAGAATTTTCGGAATTTCAAATCCCAATCCATAGCCGATTCCAGAAATGCCCGCAACAATAAAATCGTCAACTGTAAGTAATTTTTTCATTCTTCACCTTTTTATTAGCGGCTTGACAAGTAGGCTGTAATGCGCTTTGCAACGTTGTCTTTGATATTGTTGTAGTATAATGAATAGTCGGTTTCATGTCTGCC
>JAFSUE010000215.1 GCA_017445435.1 Selenomonadaceae bacterium
AACTTCTTCACCAGCTGGCATATGGCGGAGATTGTCGACAATGCGCATAATTTTTAACTGCGGCAATTCGTACGCGGAAGAATCAAAATTTTTCGCGTCCAAAAATGCGCCGCAAGATTTACAAAAATATCTTGTGCCTTCGTTATTCTCTGAACATTTATAAATTTCGTCGTCGTAAACGTCATGGGCACGTGAAAGACTTCCCAATAATTTTTGCAAGTCTGATTTAATGCTGTGAACGTCATAATGGCAGTACGGCTTGCCGTCGATATGTTCAACGACAAAGCCAGAATCTGCGCGGCGGTAAAGATAAAAGGCGCTTTTGATAATTCGTAATGCGGAATTCGTAATTCGTAATGAAAAATTCACTACTGACTACTAACTAATTTTTACTGCGCGGTACGTTTAACATTGTCGCCGTAAATCGTCTTCCAATCATTTCTCATTGAAATTGTCTGCCAGCCGTATTGTTGGGCAAGTTTTCTGCAATTTTCGGCTTTTTCAGTATTTCCAAATTCCCGCTCTAAATCATCGCACAATACGAAAAATGCCGCACTTCTATATTTATTTCCTGAAATTGTGTAATTCAACATTGAAGTATCGCCGCTGGAATTTCCGAACGCTAAAACAGGTTGCTTGCCAATTTCTTTTGCAATGTACGAAACTTTATTCATCTTTAAATTTTTTTCTATCAAATGTCCGCGAATCAGATAATCATTTCTTTGGTAAACGTAATTGCCGCCGTCATTTTCATCTTGATTCGCCGCAATAATTTTTGGGTCAGAGCCAATTACATTATTTGTAGGAATGTTCAATAAATCGCAAGCTATAATTCTGCAAGTCGGTCTGTCACTTCCCGACACAATGTAGACAGTAAAGTCATTCGCCTGCAAATATTTTATAACTTCAACCATTGGCAAATACAAACTTTCGCCGTACTTCAAATTGCTAAGCCCTTCAACTGGCTTTTCCATAAAATTTTTTACGTAAGCTTCATATTCAGCAGGCGTCATTCCTGCAAAAACATTTTCTTGAGATGTTGCCTCCCCAACGTCTACATTTTTAGGAAATTTTTTTGTTACACGTATTGCATTTTCAATTTCCTGTGCATAATTTTTATCTTCAATCGACGGCGTAAAATTTGGGTCGTACAGCGCACGATCTAAATAAAGCATCCATTCAAAATAATAGGGCGCAGTTTCGCACAAAAAAGTTCCATCCATATCAAAGACGGCAATTCTATCTTCAACAGGAATAAAATTTTTACTGCGTTTATTTGTCACATCCTGCACGTAGCGGACAAGGCGACGTTGCGCCGTAGAATTTTTTGTCCAATATTTAAAATCGGCTGGCTTAGTAACTTGAATTGCCGCAATTTCGCTACGCGTTGCCGCATCTACGCTGAACGACGCACTAAACGCAATCATTCCCGCCAAAATTCCGCCGACAATTTTTTTTAACTTCATTTCAAAATTCCTCACTTAACTAAAAAATTTTTTCAAACGTTTGCTTGAAAATTGAAGTTTATTTTATCATTTTTTTCATATTTTTCAATGGCAATTCAAGTTTGTTTGTGCTATACTAGCCAGCGAAAAAATTTTAGTGAGGTTGACTGATGAAAAAATTCCAGACGATTTATTTCAGCATAATTTTTACGGCGTTGATTCTTTCAAATTGTGAAATTTGTTTCGCGGAAGATTTACGGTTTATTGACGCGAACGGCGACACGGGTTATTACGTGGACGCCAGCACGATTCAAATTGAAAGTGACAGCGTTTTTCGCGTCGATTTGGACATCATACGGGCTAGCATAAATCAAATGGAAGTGATTAATTTGCGAATAGATCATTGGAATAAAACTTATGAAATACTTTCTGTTCGTACTTTGTCCTACGACGAGCGAACGGAATTGCGCTCCGACAATACGCGGCGTCTTCCTGCGTCTTACGCTGAAAAATCTTTGATTGGGGAAGTTGCGCACTTCGTCGTTTACGGTTCATTGGATTAGTTAGTAGTAAGTAGTAAGTAGTAAGTAGTGAGTAGTAAAAGCTAAAACCTGAAACCTGAAACCTAAAACCTAAAATCGAGGTGATTAAAAATGTTGAGGACTTATAAAATTTTTTTTAGCGCATTGTTGACGGCAATAATTTTTTTGTCAACAAATATATCTTTCGCCGCCGAATCTGCCAACGCTTTACTTGCACGAATTGAACGTGACACTTACGGTACGGTACAGGAAGGCGCATTGTTGCCGCGTCTTAATCAGCTGGAAAAAGATTATTCAGGCAGAAATTTGCAGGAGGATATTAACACGCGCATTGAATCTTTGCGTACGATTCTTTACGACAATTCGACGACGCCAAGTCTTATTGCAAAGGTCAACGCCATTGAGTGGAATTACGGTCACGAAGTTAAAAGCGGCGGCATTGTCAATCGGCTTGCAGACCTTGAAATTGCCCTGCTCGGCGAACAAAGCGACGGTACGATTATTGACAGGATACGCGAATTGACAAGGGCGTCTTTCGGTCGTGATGATATTCCAATGGCTGAAGTTCAACTGCCTGCTGATACGCTTATCAAAGTTGCGCTGGTTTATCCCGTCGGTACGCGCGAAGGTCAAGTTGGCGACGCCGTGACGTTTAAAGTTGTGGAAGATGTCATTGTCAACGGCGATTTAATTTTTGCACGCGGGCTTTATGGTACTGGCACTATCGCTGAACTTACGAAGGCTACTGATTGGGGACGCAATGGAAAATTGGTTATCGACTTCCACAAAGTCAACGGCATTGACGGAAATGAAATTGATACTTACGTCGGCTACGAATCACAAAATTTAATGACGGAAAATAAAATGGTAGCTGGTGCAGCGCTTGTCGGAATGAATATTGATGAAAGCTGGGGAAAAAATTTAGTCTTCGGCAAAAATATGGAAGTTCCCGCCGATACAGAATTTTACATTCAGACGAAGTCACTTGCTACGGTTTACGCCTTAAAAGGTGGGCGCGGTTCACTGTCCATTGATAAAAGCGATAGCGAATTTGGCGACGATTTAGACGAAGATTTTATGAAGGATTATTTTAACGATAACGATTCAACGAATAATAGTTAATAGGAAGAATTTGTAACTTAACGAAAGATTTATTTTTGCAGACAAAGTTAGAAATACAAAAATCCCCGTACCATTAGCACGGGGGGAATTTTTTTATAAGGTAAAATTCGGCTATAGTTCATTTTAAACTTAATGCGACAATAATTTTATATCAAAATGAAAATCTTCAAATTTTTTAGCCTCCGCGCAGATTTAAGCCGTGAACAATGTTACTGCCGATAAATCCAGCGCCGCCCATTTTATCAACTTCCTTTAATCTAAATTTGACTTGTACGCCTCATGTAAAAGGCGCTCCTGTTTTTCCTTATCACGCTGTGCAAATGAACGATGCGCAAAAATATTCGGCGTCGTCGCGCCAATCGCTATAGCTAAAATTATTAATGCCGCGTCCATTCCTGACTGTATCGCGCCTAAAAGTTGCTCCATTGATAAATCCCTAACGTTTATCATTGCGAATAAAAATCTGTAAATCAAAACGCCTGGCACTAGCGGTATCATCGCGGGAACGATTAAAACTTGCATAGGCGTATGTAACCAATGAATGGCTTTAACCGCGATAATGCTAACTGCCATTGCGCCTGCCAAAGTTCCAACTTCTGAAGTTGTCCCTACATTCAGTACTAAAAAATTTCTCACGCAGACACATATTGCGCCGCCGCAACCTACCGCAAATAAAAGACGCGGTGGAAGATTGAATAAAATTGCAAAGCCCATCGCGCCGATTGCCGCGTTAATTGCGAATATGATGTAGTTGCTGTCTGGAAGCATTTTTAAGTTTGTGAAGTCGACGACTGGAAACATTCCTATTGCGAAAACTATTCCAAAAGCCATTCCGCCAACAATCATTGCGGTATGTAAAAATCTTGCAGAGCCGCATACTAAGTACGTGTTGAGTAAATCTGTTAGCCCGTTGATAATTGGTACACCTGGCACGAGAAAAAGTGCGCAGGCTATAATTGGTTGCCAAGGTGTTTCAGTTGGTAAAAAGTGGAAGAAGTAAGCCGCAGTCGTTGCAGTGAACGCCGCAAATGAAATTCCGACGTAAGGATTTATGCCTGACTTTATACAGCGAACGTGAATAAATCTGCCGAACATTGTTGCTATCGCCGTGTAAAATGCCGCCGCTAAATCGCCGCCAAAAAGTATGCAGTACGCGCCGCATGCAATGCCGACGGCTAAAAGTACTTGCAGTTCAGTATAGAAACGCGGACGCGTTGCAATGACTTTCAATCTGCCTTTGAACTCTTCCATTGTGTAATGGTCAACTAGCGCTTGCCAAGTCAATTTGCTAATGGAAGAAATTATCCGCATATCGACGGCGTGTTTGACACATTTTCTAAATGAGGTGTGAGAATTTTTTTCGTCGCTAATGTTCAACATTAAAGTTGTGTACATTATATGCAGATGAAATTTTTCTTCCGCAATGCCAGTGAAGGCGGCAACACGTTTAGTTACGCGGACAATTCTGTCGGCGGACGCGCCATTTTCCATTAACAGCTGTCCAACCGACAAAATTAATTCCGCCTTTTCACCTATCGCCGTGAAAGTTTCGTTTAAAAGTTCGCGCTGTTCGTCGTAGCGCCCTTTGAATTCGTTATCCATTGGAATTAAAGTATAAATTGCGACAAGTCACGATTTTTAGCAATTTCCTTCAAACGTTCATCAACATAAGCCGCATTGATACTGACGCTAGTTTTGCCTTCCTTCACCATATCTGGCGCGTCGAAAGAAATATCTTCCAGCAATTTTTCAAGCAAGGTATGAAGTCTGCGTGCGCCAATGTCTTCAGATTGTTCATTGACATCAAACGCCATTTCAGCAATTCGCCCAATCGCTTCGCCTTCAAAGTCAATGTCAAGCCCTTCAGTTTTTAAAAGTTCCTTGTACTGTTTAATCAGCGCGTTTTGCGGCTCGGTTAAAATCTTTTCAAAGTCTTCCTTCTGCAATGATTTCAACTCAACGCGAATCGGAAAACGTCCCTGCAATTCTGGGATTAAGTCCGAAGGTTTCGCCGTATGGAATGCGCCAGCCGCTATGAATAAAATATGATCCGTTTTAACTGGTCCGTACTTCGTCATAACCGTTGAGCCTTCGACAATCGGAAGAATATCACGTTGTACACCTTCGCGGCTAACATCTGGACCTGAACTTGAACCCTTGACGGCAACTTTATCAATTTCATCAAAGAAAACAATTCCGCTACGCTCGGCAAGTTGAACGGCAGTTTCCGCTACTTCTTCCATATCGATAAGCTTTTCAGCCTCTTCCTGCTCCAAAATTTTCCGTGCAACGGCAACGGTAACTTTGCGCTTGCGTGTACGTTTTGGCATAACGCTACTAATCATATCTTGCAGATTGTCGCCCATACTTTCAAGGCTTGAACCTGAAAACATTCCAACCATTGGCTTGGCGTGGTCAGCAACTTCAAGGTCGATAACTTGATCTTCCATTTTGCCGCTAGCTAAACGCTTACGAATAAATTCACGTCCCGCATTATCGGCAGGTTCTTCGGCTTTTTCTTCCACAGGTTCATGGTCATTGCCGCCGCCGAAAAGTTTACTAAGTGGATTTTGCGTCCGTTTAGGCTCGGGAACTAAAATATCTAAAAGCCTTTCAGTAGCATTTTCAGCCGCTTTTTCTTTAACTTCATCCGTCTTTTGACGGCGCACCATACGAACGGCAATTTGCATTAAGTCACGGATAATTGATTCAACGTCACGCCCAACGTAGCCGACTTCTGTAAATTTAGTAGCCTCGACTTTGACAAACGGCGCTTTAACAAGTTTAGCAAGACGGCGGGCAATTTCAGTTTTACCGACGCCAGTTGACCCAATCATCAAAATATTTTTCGGTATAACGTCATCACGAATATCATCAGCAAGTTTACGACTGCGCCAACGATTTCTAAGCGCGATAGCTACGGATTTTTTAGCGTCGTCCTGTCCGACAATATACTTGTTAAGCTCTTCCACAATTTCACGCGGCGTCTGCTCATTTACGCCAAGTTCTTGAATGACTTCCTTTTCAGATTTTTTCCTAGCCAATTATAAAAACTCCCTTCATAGTTGATAGTAACAAGCTACCAACTACTAATTATTTTAGTAAGTAGTGAGTAGTAAGTAGTGAGTAGTAATTTTTCCACTACTAACTACTAACTACTGACTACTGACTACTGACTACTACATATAATCGATTGAAGATTTGCGCTTCTCCTGTTTCATGAAACCAAGTTTTTCTGCTACAAACTCTACAATTACAAAGAATACTGGAATTAAAAATATTCCTATAGCCGTTGCAAATAACATACCGCCTACAACTGCAACGCCCATTCCATTTCTTGCCGCCGACCCTGCACCAGCTGCCATTGCCAACGGTAAGCAACCAATGATAAATGCTAGCGATGTCATAAGTATCGGGCGAAGACGTAAGCCAGCCGCTTCAATCGCCGCTTTAACTGGGCGCATACCTCTATCAACGCGGACTTTTGCAAATTCGACAATCAGTATTGCATTTTTCGCCGCTAAACCTATTATCGTTATAATGCCAATCTGCATATAAACGCTATTTTGCAAGCCAGAATTTTGTATGCCAAACATTCCTTCGATATAAGCCAGTGCAAATTCAGCGAAAACTGCGCCGAAAATTCCTGTTGGTACGGTGAACAGTACGGCAAAAGGTACGCTCCAACTTTCATATAACGCCGCTAACATTAAGAATACGAAGACAAGCGCTAATGCTAAAACTTGCATTGTGGAACTTGACGCCTTTTTCTCTTCGCGTGACTGCCCCGACCACTCAATATTAAATCCAGTGCCAGCCTCTTCGCGTACAACTTCTTCAATAGCCGTCAACGCCTCACCTGAACTGTAACCAGCGCCAGCGTTACCTTGAATTGCAACTGCGCGGGAAATATTAAAGCGTGAAATTTGCGTAGGACCAGTACTGCGTTTCGGCGTTATCAAAGTGTCGAGCGGAACTCTTTGCCCGTCATTTCCTTTGACGAAGATAAATTTAGCTGAATCAGCTTCCGCACGGTAAAGCGTGTCTGACTGCAAAACTACTTTGTACGTTCTGCCGAATTGGTTGAAGTCATTAACCTGCATTCCGCCGAAGTTTACCTGCAACGCCGAGAAAACGTCATCCATTTCGACGCCAAGCAGTTTAACTTTTTCGCGGTCAACTTTATATTCAATCGTAGGAGAGGCAATGTTAAACGTCGTGCGGACGCCTTGAAGTTCGGGGCGTTGATTCGCCTTTGCAACGATTCGCCCAACAATTTCGTTAAGCTCTTCGTTAGTATGTCCTGCCATATCTTGAAGTTGCAGTGACCAACCGCCGACGTTGCCAAGACCTGGTAAAGCTGGCGGATTGAAGGCGATAACTTGGGCTTCTGGCGCGTACTTTGCACCAAGTTTAAACATTAGACCTACACATTGTTGGACGCTTACTTCACGCTGTCCCCAAGATTTTAAACTGCAGACGATAATTCCTGAACTAGGTTTTGAACCGCCTGAAAGAATATCAAATCCAACTGCTGACATACAAGCATTAAGTCCTGGCATTTCCTGCATAACGCCATTAGTAAGTTTTTCAATCGTTTCAATGGTATTGTTCATTGACGTACCTTCAGGCAAACTAATCGCCGCCATAAAGTAGCCTTGATCTTCTTCAGGTACGAAGGTTGAAGGCAAGCGGACGTAGATGAAACCCATTAAAATACAGATGACGGCTAAGCAGACGAAAGATAAACCCGATCTTTTAATGAAAGCGGCGACAATTCCAACGTAGCCATTTTTCGTACGTTCAAACCAATTATTGAAAGCGTCGAATGCTTTATCAAGAATACCCTTCTTTTTATTAGGGTCTTTCGGCTTTAAAATCATCGCGCAAAGTGCAGGCGTCAACGTTAAAGCTACGAATGCTGACAGCGCCATTGAAATTGCTATCGTCAAGGCGAATTGCTTATACAAAACGCCAGTCATTCCGCC
>JAFSUE010000216.1 GCA_017445435.1 Selenomonadaceae bacterium
AAAAGCCGCTGACGATTTGAAACGCTACGTCGAAAATTTGAGATGATTAGTAAGTAGTTAGTAGTAAGTAGTTAGTAGTTTTTTAGAACTTATAATTTTATGAAAAAAAAAGTAGCCGTTGCAATGAGCGGCGGTGTGGACAGTTCCCTAACTGCGGCAATTTTACTTGAACGCGGCTTTGAAGTTGTCGGCGTGACAATGCAACTTAATGACATTTCCGCCGAACTTCAAGACGCTAAAGCAGTTGCCCGCCAGTTAGGGATTGTTCATTACGTCGCCGATTTTCGCAAAATTTTTCGTGCAGAAGTCGAAGATTATTTTGTCGCCGAATATCTGCGCGGGCGGACGCCTAATCCTTGTGTTCATTGCAATAAAAAAATTAAATTTGGCAAGCTGTTCGACTTTGCAAAATTTATCGGTGCTGATTTTTTAGCCACTGGTCATTACGCACGAAGTATCTTTGAAGACGGCAGGTATAAACTGAAAAAAGGCGTCGACGCTAAAAAAGATCAATCCTATGTGCTTTACAATTTGACGGCTGAAATGTTATCGCAAATAATTTTTCCACTCGGCGAACTGTCAAAGATTGAAACGCGTACCCTTGCCGAAAATTTAAATTTGCCAGTCGCGAATAAACCTGACAGTCAAGAAATTTGTTTTGTGCCGAATGACGATTACAAAAATTTTATTTTGAGCCGCGCAGGTGAAGTTGACGCATTGAAGGCAGGCGATATTGTCGACACGTCGGGAAAAATTTTAGGGCGTCACAATGGCGTTGCAAATTATACGATTGGACAGCGCAAAGGTTTAGGCATTGCCGCTGAATGTCCCTTGTACGTGGTACGGCTTGACGTTGACAAGCGCCAAGTTATTGTCGGTAAGTCGGACGAAATTTTTTCAGACGAATTGACGGCGGAAAATGTTCATTGGATTTACCCGCCAAAAAATTTTCCTGCGACACTTCAAGCGAAGATTCGATACACGCCGCGAATTGCCGATTGTACGGTTGAAAGTTTTGGTGACAATCTGCGCGTGAAATTTTTTGAACCGCAACGCGCAATTACCGCTGGTCAATCGATTGTTTTTTACGACGGCGACGAAGTTTTAGGCGGCGGAGTCATTGAATTAATAATTAATAATTAAGAATTAAGAATGTAGAATTTTTTTAGTAAATAAAATTTAAAAACCTGCAAAAGTTTTTTATTCTGCAGGAATTTTTTTGTATGAAAAATTTTTTCTGTAGAATTTTTGACTTCAACGTTTTTTTGTTGTACATTATCAAAAAAATTTTGCTACTAAAAAATTGTACAAAAAATTTTGAGGTACAACTTATGGACGAATTTATTAAACATACAATCGATTTACAAAAATATCGTAACGCTATCGAAGAATGCAAAACGATAAAGCTAACTGGTAAAGTCACGCAAGTTGTCGGTCTTGTCATTGAAACGCAAGGACCAACTGTCAGCGTCGGTGAACTTTGCTATATTTATCCAAAAAAGCCGAATGTGCCGCCCATACCTGCTGAAGTCGTCGGCTTTCGTCAAGGCTACGTTATGTTAATGCCAGTAGGTGAAATGCAGGGCGTTGGTCCAGGCTGTGAAGTTGTTGCCGCGCAGAAAATGTTGCAAGTAAAGTTGGCGATGAACTTTTAGGAAGAGTGCTTGACGGTTTAGGCAACCCAATGGACGGACTTGGTGCGCTAACGTCTAAGGAAGAATATCCACTGCAAGCGCCGCCGCCACCGCCTTTGACACGTCCACGCATTAACAATTCACTTTACGTAGGAGTTCGCGCGATTGATGGATTGATGACATTGGGCGATGGTCAACGTATCGGCATTATGGCAGGTTCGGGCGTTGGCAAGTCAACGTTACTTTCAATGATTGCGCGAAATACTGAAGCTGATATTAGCGTCATTGCGTTGATTGGTGAACGTGGGCGCGAAGTTAGAGACTTTATCGAACGCGATTTAGGCGAAGAAGGATTGAAACGCGCCGTCGTCGTCGTAGCAACTTCCGATCAACCTGCGCTTGTACGTATAAAAGGCGCAATGACTGCAACTGCCATTGCTGAATATTTTCGTGACAAAGGGCATAAAGTTATTTTTATGATGGACTCCGTGACGCGCTTTGCAATGGCGCAACGTGAAGTAGGATTGACGATTGGTGAGCCGCCAGCTACA
>JAFSUE010000217.1 GCA_017445435.1 Selenomonadaceae bacterium
AAAATCCCGACCGCCTAAATATCAAGAAAAAGGCGGCTTGTATACGCTTACAATATCTGGTAATAGTATAAACGTAAAAGACGGATATTTAATTCTTCCTGCAAATCGCACTTACTCAAAAGTTTTGAATGACCACAAAATAAAAATCATATTTCCAGAAAGACTTGTGGGCAAGAAAATAAATGAAGTGAAAATAATTCCGCAGTACAACGGCAGATATTTCAAAATCGCGTACTGCTACGAAATTGACGAAGAAAATTTAAAATTGAACCGTGAAAAATCGTTGGCAATAGATATGGGGCTTGACAATTTGGCAACGTGCGTAACCAATGCTGGGACTTCGTTCATTATGGACGGACGTAGAATCAAACATATAAATCAGCGTTGGAATAAAAGAAAAGCCTACTTGCAAGCGATATTGTCACGGCAGAAACAGCAACAGTATTTTTCAGAATTACTGCGACGAATCACAATAAAGAGAAATAACCGCGTCAATGATTGTATAAAGAAGACGGCGCGATACATAATAAATTTTTGTATAGAAAATGACATAGAAACTTTAATCTGCGGATACAATCTCGATTTTAGGCGTGAAATAAATTTGGGCAGTAAGACGAATCAAAATTTCACGCAAATAAGTTTCGGCGCATTACGTCGGCAGTTGAAATATCTTTGTGAACGCTATGGGATGAATTACGTAGAGCAGGAAGAAAGTTACACGTCGAAGGCAAGTTTTTTGGATTTGGACGAACTGCCGATATATGACGCAGAAAAACTGTATACGGGAACATTCAGCGGCAAAAGAATAAAACGCGGCTTGTATCAATCGGCAAGCGGCAGGCTGATAAATGCAGACGTGAACGGCGCGGCTAATATATTGAGAAAAAGTAAGCAGAACTTCAAATATGAGGAACTGTGTGTGGGGCTATTGACGAGCCCTTTGAGAATAAGGGTAGTGTAAGCTACCAAACTTTTCAAGAATCCCCCGCATCTATAGGCGGCGGGAGTGTTCAATGAAAGTAAGGAAGTGCGCTAAAGTGAAAGTTTTAAAAATTTTTTTGCCAATCTTAATTTTGCTGATGATGATTCCCGCGAAAAGTTTTGCCGATATGCCAGAAATTACGGCTGGGCAAACTTACTTCGACATTATGAAGGGTCATTACGTTTTGAAAGACAACGTCCGCGTCGTAATGAACAATCACGGCTTGACGGCAACTGTTACGGCGAATGAAGCCCGCGTCAATGTCGTTTCGCAAAAATGCTGGGCGCTCGGCGCTGTCACTTTCGATCACAAAGATTATAATTTGAAATGCGAAAATGCCTACTTGCAATGGGAAACAAAGACGGCTGACCTTGTCGGCGGAATTGACTTCAAAGGCAGGGACAGCGTCGCGGTTACGTCTGACACGGCAACTTTCAACTGGGAAACGAAAGAGGCTGACTTTTATGGCGATGTCAAAATAAATGCTGAAAAAGATTTAGAATTTGCTGAAGGGCTTAAACTCAAGAAAAATCAACGTTACGCACACGTTCGCTACAACGTCACGGAAAATAAAATTTTGCAACTTGATGAAAAGTTTGACACTCCGCAAATTGAAATTCCTGATCCTGACAAATGATTAAAAATTTTTCCTTAGATAACGCAATGTACGGCGTAGTAGTTGCCATTGCTTTGCTAACGACACTTTCGACCGCATTGACAACCATTGCCGTAGCTTTAGGCGTACTTTTCATAATCTACAATTATTTTCGCACAAAAAAATTTCCGCACTTCGACGCGGGACTTTTAAAAATTTTGGCGTTTTACTTTTCAACGCAAATTTTAATTGCTGTGACTTCGTTGGATGTGGCAGTAAGTTTGCGTGAAGTCATCGGCGAAATGCACCGATTTTTACCGCTACTTTTCGCGTCGACCTTCATAAAAGACGAAAAGCAACTGCGCGGCGTACTAATCGCTACGTTAATTTCAAGTTTCATCAATGACGCTGTTGGAGTTTATCAATACTTCGTGAAGGGAATACCGCGAGCGATTGGGCTGGAATATTCGCCAACTTTTTTTGCGTCGTCAATGCTGATTCAAATTCCAATTTTAATCTTTATGGCGCAGGAAAATTTTCTGCCGAAAAAATTGCGTCCAGTGGCAATAGGCGTGGCACTGTTAAGCGTACTTTGTTTAGGCTTATCAATGACGCGCGGCGCTTGGCTGGCATTTATCGCGACAATTTTTCTTTTCGCCATACTTGAAAAAAAATATAGAATGCTGACGGCTAAACTTTTTGCGGCGCTATTCGCAGCATTTTTAATCGTGCTGGCAATTTCCCCGCAACTTCAAGCGCGTATCGACACTTTGACTGACAGAAATTTTCAAAGTAACTCTGAAAGAATTTTGATGTGGGAATCGGCGATAAATATTTTCAGCGATTATCCAGTACACGGCATTGGGCAGAAAATGTTTGAGAAAATGTACAATGAACATTACATTTCCCCCGACGCGAAGGAACGCCCTGATGAAATGATGAGCGGTCACACGCACCCGCATAATAATTTTTTATTCGTGTTGAGTGAAGGCGGCGTCATTGGCTTAGTATCTTTCATTGGGCTTTACGTCTATTTATTCCGCAGATTTTTCCTGCAGTACAAACAAGAAAATTTTATGACATTCAGCGCAGGATTGACTTTGCTATTGATACTTGCCGCGTTGCACTTGGAAGGCTTGACCGATACGAATTTGAATCAAGTTAAGCTTATGCGCGAATTTTTAGTAATTGCTGGCGCATTGATAGCGGTGAGACTGGGAGCTAGAGGCTAGGTGTTAGGAATTAAAAATTTTCCATTACGCATTACGCATTACGCATTACGCATTGAAACGCTACTGCTGATTTTGCTGGCGTTGAGTGTTTGCATTTCTGAACCGTTAAGCCGCAACATAATAAGAATTATTTTCGTGATGTTCGCGGTTAAATTTTTCATACACAAAGACGCGGTGACGAATTTAACTAAGCGCTACAAATTTTTATTAATTTCAATTTCAGCCTTCGCGTGGTGGATGATAATTTCTTCGTTGTACGGCGGGCATTTAGTCTCCGACAGTGACAGCAACGTCTACTGGTTTTTTTTCAGTCACAATATGATTTTATTCGTGCCGCTAGTGATGATGATTCGGCGGCAAAAAAAATCTGAAAAACTTTTAATCGTAACGGTACTTTCACTGCTGATTGACGATTTTTTTATAGCGTGGCAAATTTCAAACGGCGTGGAAAATCCGATAACGTTTCTAAATGATTCGCCGTTTCAAAGTTCCATTTTGTACGTGATATTGTTGCCGACGCTTTTAATTTTGACGCTGAATGAGGAAGGCGAGCTTTATAAAAAAATTTTCTACGGCACAACGTTTTTCATTTCGCTTATAGCATTTTTATTTTTGTACACGAACTGCGCACAAATTGTCGTAACGATAATTTTAGCGGCGATTCTGATTGAAAGTTTCAGCCGTTCAAGGAAAAAATTTTTAGCGCTTATAACGGCGGGAATTTTTTTTATAATGTTGCAAGGCGCGTTGAAAGATTTGGGAGACTTTGAAAAAATCTGCGCGGAGGACGCATTCTCGACGCGAAGTTTAATTTGGACAAGTACAGTTGACATTATCAAAGAACATCCAATAATGGGCGTGGGACTTGGCAACTACGACGAAATTTTACACGAAAAATATTTAGTGGAAATGCCGACGCTGAAAGTAATTCACGCTTACAATACGTACCTGCATTTTTGGGCGGAAACTGGAATTTTCGGCGTGATATTATTCTGTACAATTTTCGGCTGGATATTAATTTGGTCAAGGCGACGTTGTGGCAATTTGTACGGGCGAATTTTATTTTACTCGACGCTAGCTCTTATGTTGTACGCGACGACAGATTTTATTTTTGAAAGTTACAGCGCCATGAGATTGTACTGGGTAATGTTCGGCGTCTGCGTGGCAAGTTTAGACAGATGAAAATTTGGGTGGTGACTAATGAATAAGCGCGTTAAATATTCGCTAGCAATTTTGGCGGCGATAATTTTAATTTCCATTGCAGGACTTGAAATACTTAGTCACGCGGCGGCTAAAATTTTCAATGAAGCAATGCTTAAACAAGATATGTTGAAAGGAACAATCACCGTAGAAACAATTCAAGCAAATATTTTCGGCGAAGTGACTTTCAATAATTTGTTGTGGGAACATGAGCGCGGAGGTACGATTCTTGAAATTCCTGAAGGCGGTTTCAAAGTAAAAATTTTAGACATCGTCACGCAAAATTTTCAATCCACGACGATAAAAGATTTGTACATAAAAGGCGCTACCGTTTCCGTTCACTTAGATGAAAATATGAACGTCGACTTCATACGCCATTCAAAAGATTTAAAAGAAGTTCATGACGATATGAAAAAAGATTCTGACGCTTGGGAAGAAAAAGTTAGCCGCGTCAATAAGACGGAGGAAGAATTAAAAGAAATTGGCGAACGTCGACGCCGCTTGCAACAGATGAAGATTGAAAACGGCTGGAGAAATTTTAATATCGAAGGGCGCAAGATTGATTTAAATTTAAAGCTTGACGACTGCCAATTTGAAATTTTTTATGGCGAACGTCATTGGTTACTGCGCGGCGTACAATTTGAAACAAAAGTCAATACCGATAAAGAAATGACGTTGAACGTTTACACTGGCACATTTGGCGGAACGATGATAGGGCGCGGACTTAGCATTCAAGGCAACATTGATTTTAAATCTGAAAAAGTTCCGCAGTGCAACGTATTAGTTACTTTGCGTGA
>JAFSUE010000218.1 GCA_017445435.1 Selenomonadaceae bacterium
AAGAATTTTTACCTAAAAGCTACCTTCGCCGCGTCAATCGTCCGTGCAATATCTTCGTCAGTATGTGCGCTTGACATAAACAGCGTTTCAAATTGCGAAGGCGCAAGATAAATTCCGCGCTCCAACATTGCCTTGAACCAACGCTTTTTTCAAATTAAGAATTAAGAATGAAGAATTAAGAATTTTTCCCTAAAAGCTACCTTCGCCGCGTCAATCGTCCGTGAAATATCTTCGTCAGTATGTGCGCTTGACATAAATAGCGTTTCAAACTGCGAAGGCGCAAGATAAATTCCGCGCTCCAACATTGCCTTGAACCAGCACTTAAATTTATTTTGGTCTGCCGCGCAGGCGTCGTCGTAATTCGTCACTTCACGCGAACTGAAAAATATTCCGAACATTGAGCCAGCTTGCGGAATTTGAACTTCAACGCCAGCAACTTTAGCCGCATTTTTTAAGCCGTTGACAAGTGCTGAAGTTTTTTTAGTCACTTCGTCAGTAAAATTCGGCGTGTCGATTAAAATTTTCAACGTCTCAATGCCAGCCGTCATAGCAAGAGGATTTCCGCTTAACGTCCCAGCTTGATAAATTTTTCCGTCAGGTGAAACATTGCGCATAATGTCAGCACGTCCGCCGTAAGCCGCGCATGGTAAACCTCCGCCGATAATTTTGCCCAAGCAAGTTAAGTCGGGTTGAATTTTATATTTTTCCTGCGCTCCGCCAAGTGCAACTCTAAATCCGCACATAACTTCATCAAAAATTAAAAGCGCCCCAAATTTTTCAGTGACTTCACGCAAAGTCGGCAAAAAATTTTCATGCGGCAGGACAAGCCCCATATTTCCTGCAACAGGTTCAACGATAACCGCCGCAATTTCATTTCCACATTCATCGAAAACTTTTTTAACGGCGTCAACGTCATTGAAAGGCAGGGCGATTGTATCCCGCGCAGTATTCGCCGTGACGCCAGGACTTGACGGTATGCCAAAAGTTGCCGCGCCACTTCCAGCGTTGACTAAAAGACTGTCGCTGTGACCGTGATAACAGCCGATGAACTTTACAATTTTATCACGCCCAGTAAATCCACGTGCCACACGAATTGCGCTCATTGTAGATTCCGTGCCAGAATTTACCATGCGCATAACTTCCATTGACGGAAAAATTTTTTGAACAAGTTCAGCAAGTTGTGTTTCAAGTTCAGTCGGTGCGCCGTAACTTGTACCGCGTTCAACGGCATTTTTCAGCGCGGCTACAACTTTTTCATGCGCGTGACCTAAAATCATTGGACCCCATGAGCCGACGTAGTCAATATAATTATTGCCGTCAATGTCGTATATATGACTGCCTTTAGCGTGAGAAATGAACGGCGGGTTGCAGTCAACGTTGCTGTACGAACGGACTGGACTATTGACGCCGCCTGGCATAAATTTTTTTGCGCGATTAAAAGCACTTAAAGATTTATTCAATTCGTAATGCGTAATGCGTAATTCGTAATTATTTTTTTCTTCGTCAATCATTGTAAAAAATCTACTCCCTACACTCTAATAAATCGGCGTAAAATAATTTGCTTCAATTCTCTGCGGAATATAATTTTCATAAACTTCATCATAAGTTTTGCAGAAACGGTAATAGTAAACGTCGCCGCCACGCGCAATATTATCTTCAACTTGCGGATCAAAAACGTATTCGACACCGTCAACCTTTATGACGCACCAAATATGTCCAGTGTAGCCGCCGTCAGCTCGCGAAGTTTGACCGTAAACCGTGTAGCAGTTCAAGCCCAACGCTCTAGTCATCGCCGCAAATGCGCAGGAATAATCGTCACACGCGCCAATTTTATAATTCAACATATCCATAGCCCTAGTTGCGCCTTCTTCGTTTGGCAATTCAGGCGTCGTGAAATTGTCTAAATATCCATAGCGGCAATTAACAATCAGCCAATCGTAGCAAGCTTGAACTTTCGCATAAGTCGACATATTGTTATTTATGATTCGTGACAGCGTGTATAAAACTGTCCTGTCGCAAGGTTCGTAACCTGTCAATACTGGCGTCAACTTCGCGGAATTTAAAACGCTAACTGCGTCAGCCGCCAATGCTGAATTTATCGAAAGACACATTGACAGCATTAACGCTAGAAAAAATTTTTTCATTTTTCAACCTCACTAACTTTTTCAAAAGTTTTACTCTCACAATAACTTTTAACAGTCTCAAATAATTGTACTGCAAATTCTATATGTTCTGTCGCCGTTTCTTCTGTAGCTTTAGTTAAAATGTCGTAATCGCTTTTATGGCGGGCATTTTCCGCATTTGCAATTTTTCTTCCAAAATCTTTAGGAAAAATTTCTGTATGAACATAATTTTTATTAAACATTCCAATAGCGTCTTTATGTTTTCTGAATTTGTTACCGTCCAAAAGATTTATTGTCGAGATAGCCCAAAATATTCCGTAGTAAGCACGATTAACAGCGCCATCAAAACTTTTTTCGCCAATCAATTTTTTAGCGTCTTCAATACAATTAAAAGATTTTTCCAAAGACAAATTTACAAGGTCTTCCAATGTTCCTATATCGTCATTGTTCATACAAAGTTACTCCTTCGCACATAATATTTTGATAAAATGGGTGAACTTTAAGCCACCTTGCATACTGGGAATAATTTATTGAAATCGGTTGAACATCGGAATTGTGAATTTGATTGAAATCATACGTACAAAATGAAAGTTCAAGGTCTTTATTTTGAACGTCCATTTCATTCAAGTCAAGCAGAATTGCAATATCAACGTCAGATTCTTCATTGAAATCGCCGCGAGCGTAAGAGCCAAATAAAATTACTTTCCGAAGTGTTACGCCGTAAATTTTTTTTAAAGTCGATACATAGTCATTTAAAAATTCCAGCATAATAACTCCCCCTCACTTGAAAATAATTTTTTTGTCTTCGCTAAAATAAATTTCGTAAACTTCCTTAGCAATTTGCGGGACGTTGCGCGGCAGGAAATGTATATTGTAGCCGACAAAGTACGGCGAAGTTGCAAAGCGCGGCATAATCTTAGCGAAAATATTTTCTGCGCGGCGATAGAAAAAAATGTTGTAGCTGTGCAAATTTTTTCTGAAAAAGTTCGTCAGATAATGTACGCCAATTTGTAAAAAGTCTGCCAGCACATCAACATTGCCGCCTTTCTCCACGACAACATTTAATTCGCCGAATCCTACACGCGGACAAGTCGAAACGTTCAACTCAACATTATCTTTCTTCGCAATGACAAGCCCGCGCAGTTCCTCAACGTCGAAAAGCAATTCAGATTTAAGTTTGGGAAATCCTACCAACTGCATATGTGGATGGCGAATCGTGCCGCCTGACATTGGACCAAAATTTTTAAAAAATAAAACTTCCTCATACTTGCCGTAGGTTAAAAGTTGCCGCCAATGTTTCAAGCCCATTCGTATGACGCGCCGCATTTTCTCACGACTATAATTCGGCATATCAACTTCACATTCTCTGCCTTCAATCAAAACGAATTGGTCAGCGCCTTCAATGACAATGTATTTATTTTTCAAAAAAATTATATCGCCGTCCGTATCCAAAATTCCCGTCAAATTGGCAACGTCGCAGAACGGGCAAGCGTTATCCGCGTGAACAATATTTTCTGGCTTAGTCTTCCCCACGTCCGTGTTAAACTTAATCAAGTTTATATTCACCAGCTCACCGCCTTTCCTTCTAAAATTTTACAAAAAATTTTTTCAACTTGCAATTAAAAAGTGAAGGATAGAAAATTTTTTAGTCGAAATAATTCACTCAATCGGTAAAAATTTTTTGGCACTTTGAAAGGTGGTTTAAGAATGTTTAAAAGGGTGCTGATAGCTAATCGCGGCGAAATTGCTGTAAGAGTGATTCGCGCTTGTCAAGAATTGGGCATTGAAACGGTCGCCGTTTACTCCGACGCTGATAAAAACGCCCTTCATACGCAAATGGCGGATATTCGACGCCGCGTTGGTCCTGAAGATGCAATGGAAAGTTATTTGAATAAAGACGCGTTACTTTACGCCGCCTATGAATCGGAAGCAGATGCAGTTCATCCTGGTTACGGCTTTTTGTCTGAAGATGAAAAATTTGCTAGAATGGTAACCCGCGCAGGCTTAACTTGGATAGGACCTTTGCCAGAAACTATTGCACTTGTCGGCGATAAAGACGCGGCGCGTGCAGCTATGGAACCTTCAGGCATTCCTATGGCTAAAGGCAGTCCACCTTTGGAAAGCAACGAAATGGCGATTGAAGAGGCTAAAAAAGTTACTTACCCTGCCATTTTAAAGCCAGTGTCAGGCGGCGGCGGTAAAGGTATGTTTATCGTCCACAACGAAGAAGAATTGAAAAAAGTTTTGAACGTTATCGACGTTACGAAGATTCGCTATTACTTTGAACATTACATTGAACATTCCCGACACATTGAAGTTCAAGTCGTCGCAGACAATTTCGGTTCAATAGTTCATCTTGGCGAACGTGAATGTTCAATTCAGCGTAGAAATCAAAAACTTTTGGAGGAAACGCCGTCAACTGCTCTTAGTGATGAAATGCGCGAACGTGTTGGCAAGCTTGCAGTTGAGGCGGCGCGTAGTGTTCACTACTCAAGCATTGGTACGGTTGAATTTTTGCTTGACCTTGCCACGCACGAATTTTATTTTATGGAGATAAATCCGCGCGTGCAAGTTGAACACGGAATTACTGAAGCCGTCACTGGAATTGACCTTGTACGTACGCAAATTAAAATTGCCGCAGGTGAACCGCTTGACTTCGCGCAGAAAGATGTTAAGTTCAGAGGTCATGCGATTGAATGCAGAATTAACGCGGAAGACCCCGACAATAATTTTATGCCAGCGCCAGGCAAAATTGATTTTATGCACGAACCGTCTGGACCGCGCGTAAGATTTGATAGCGGCGTTACGGCGGGACTTTCAATCGAGCCTTACTACGATTCACTTATCGCAAAAGTTATCGCGCACGGCAGAACACGCGGCGACGCAATTAAAATTATGCAACGCGCCTTGAACGAATTTATTATTGAGGGCGCAGACATTAAAACGACAATTCCACTTCATAAAAGAATTTTGGATGACAGCTATTTCCGCACGGGCAATATTGATACTGAGTTCATAAAAAATCGACTCCCGATTTACGCGCAGGAGCCGAAAAAACTTTCCTTGAAAGAAAAGTTGAACTTGAAAAACTTTATTGCCGAAAATTTGACTAGCGTATTTGACGCGGGGCTTAATGACTTTGTCGAGTAAAATTCTATGTTCCATGCAACAAAATTTCATTACAATTTTCTGTCCATGAAAAATATTTTTTTATTCAAGAAATTTTCATAGACAAAAAACAAATTAGCTGTTATAATTTTCTCAAATTTAGTAGCTGATTTGTGTCGCGGGTGTGGTGGAATTGGCAGACACGCTGGACTTAGAATCCAGTGTCTTAGGACGTGTGG
>JAFSUE010000219.1 GCA_017445435.1 Selenomonadaceae bacterium
CGCCAAACCGTCGCCGACCATACCTTCGGAGAAAACGCCGTCGCCAATTTCTTTTAAGCTGATGACTTTGCCGTCAAGGTAAGCTTTAAATTCATTTTCGCTGACAAGATTTTTTTCAGCCTCTGCATTAGCCGCTTCAGCCGCCGCCTCTGCTTCAGCCGCTCTTTGTGCCGCTTCAGCTTCTGCATCAACGCCCCTTTTTTTGCCAACTGCTACTGTTAAAATAAACGGTACGACGATAGCCGCTAACATAGCCAACGCGAAAGTGGGCATATACTGCGGTTGAATTGAAAGTATTCCAGGTACGCCGCCGACGCCTATTGCGTTAGCAGTTGTAGTTGTCGATACGCAGATGACAGCCGCACACGCGCTACCCGTCATGCCACAGATTAAAGGAAACAGTCGCGGAATGTTGACACCGAAAATTGCAGGTTCAGTGACGCCTAACCAACAAGATACCCATGCAGGGACGTTAATTTCTTGAGCCGCCGCATTTTTACGTTGCAGATACATCATTCCCAAAACTGCCGAGCCTTGCGCAATGTTTGAAAGTGCAATCATAGGCCAAAGCATTGTTCCGCCGTAGTCCGCGATTAACTGTAAATCTATTGCGTTGGTCATATGGTGTAAGCCCGTGACGACTAACGGCGCATAGATGAAACCGAATATCGCGCCGAAAATTACGCGAAAATCGCCAGTAATGCCGCTAAATACTACGCTTGAAATTACCGAGCCGATTTTCCAGCCGATAGGACCAAGTACAGCGTGAGCAAAAATGACAGTTATAACCAAACTGCAGAATGGTACAACAATCATTGACACGACAGGCGGAACAATCTTTCTGAAAAATTGTTCAAGATAAGCTAGCGTTAGTGCCGCTAAAATTGCAGGGATGACTTGCGCTTGATAACCAATTCTTTGAATTTGGAAGTTGCCAAAATCCCATACAGGAATCTGATCTGGCGGAGTTGTAGCCACCGCGTAAGCATTCAAAAGTTGGCTTGATACAAGCGTTAAACCTAAGACAATGCCTAAAATTGGAGTGCCGCCCATTTTGCGTACGACTGACCAACAAATACCGACGGGAATTCCAAGATGAAATACTGCTTCACCTATCAACCACAAAAAGTGATCCATACCTGCCCAAAATGGACTAAGTTGTACAAGCGTTTTCGTACCGTTTTCAAAAAGATATAACGAATCAATACAATTTCTGAAACCTAAAATAAGACCGCCCGTGATAATCGCGGGAATTAACGGTGCGAAAATTTCAGCAGCTATCGCCGCCGCCCGTTGTAGAATGTTTTGATTAGCGCCAGCCGCCGCTTTAACTGCGTCTTTCGACACGCCTTCAATACCTGCAAACGCCGTGAAGTCTTTGTAAAATTCGCTTACGGTATTGCCGATGATAACTTGGAATTGACCTGCCTGCGTGAAACTGCCTTTAACAACTTTCATAGCCTCAATTTTTTTCACGTCAGCTTTTTTCGGGTCAACCAAAACAAAACGCATACGCGTCATACAGTGAGAAACTGCCGCAATATTTTCCTTGCCGCCGACAAGTTTGAGCAGTTCTTCTGAATCTTTCGTGTAAGTGCCCATTCGCATAACACCTCCAATTGAAAATTAGACTAGACAAGATTGGACTAGACAAGTTTGCAAACTTATATCACGTTTTATTCTACTAGTCAATACAACAAAAAAATTTTTTCTCACAGCTAGTATTCACGCAGTAACAAATTAGCGATATAATTAAATAATAAAAATTCTTAATGGGGGTGTAGATGTGGATAAAAAAGAAAATGAAACTTGTACGGAATTAAAAATAATTGATGAAAACACCCAATCGTTTAACGGTCGCATTTTTAAAAAAAGTAGTGACGGATATTATTTTAGTAGCATTGGTCCGATTCATCGGGTTATTTGGTCATTCTATAATGGTAAAATTCCAGAAGACTGCGTCATTCATCATAAAGATTTCGATAAAAATAATAATGACATATCAAATCTTCAAATCCTGACGTATTCCGAACATGCAAAAGTTCATAACGCTAAAAGAAGAAATTTAGAAGTTAAGCTGACGAATGAAAAAAAATTCGACAAAATTTATGGAGACCTCAAAAATAAAATTGTAACTCACGAATATGATTTTAATTCTGTTTTACCTTCTGAACACGAATTGACGAAGACTTATGATTGTTCGCGCAGTACGGTACGCCGCGCACTTTCGGAACTTATTCAGCGCGGCTACGTGCAAGTACGGCAGGGAAGTCGCGTCCGCGTAATTTATGAGCCTGTCGAACGTAATGTTTTTAAAATCGGCGGGATTGAATCTTTCAAAGAAGCGGCGATTAGGAACGGTTTCAGCTACGATACAAAAGTTGTATTGCTGGAAAAAATTTTTGCCGATGAGGAAATTTCTGCGCGGACGGGCTTTAAAATTGATGATGAACTTTTCGACGTGCGGCGCGTACGGTATATTGACGGTAAAGCTTTAATTTTGGATAAAAATTATTTTCTCACGTCCGCCGTAAAATTTTTGACGGAAGAAATTGCGCGTAAGTCTATCTATGAATATCTTGAAAATGAATTGCATATGAAGATTATGACAAGCAAGCGGAAGATGACAGCTGAACTGGCTACAAGTGAAGATAAAAAATATTTGGAGTTGGACGACTATAATTGTTTGGCGATTGTCAGCGGTCGCGTTTTCAATTCAGACGGCATACAATTTGAGTACACCGAATCGCGGCATCGTCCAGATTATTTTTGTTTTGAAGATACCGCCATTCGTCATAAAAGGTTATAAAATTTTTTAGCTGAATGAAAAATTTTCTTTTGAGAAGTTGCGCAGTTAAGGGACAATCGGCAGGAAAATCAAAATTCTTTGTGGAAATAGGCA
>JAFSUE010000220.1 GCA_017445435.1 Selenomonadaceae bacterium
CGTACCGACAACAGCGGTTACTCTGCCGTCAAGGAAGTAACCCATAGATATTTTTTCAGACGTAGCCTCCGCGTGAAAGTCAACTAAAATTATGTCACATTCGCGCTTAAGAATTTTTAAAATTTCCTCTGCGCGGGTGAATGGACAGTCAACAGGTTGCATAAAGACGCGCCCAAGTAAATTAATCACGCCGATATTTTTTGCACGGTGCGGGTAAATGCAGTAACCTTTGCCAGGCGTACTTTCGGGAAAGTTGGCGGGACGAATTAAAAATGGTTCACGTTCCAAAAGCGGCACAATATCTTTTCTATCCCAAACGTGATTGCCAGTCGTGACAATATCAGCGCCGCCAGATAAAATTTCGTTGAAAGTTGCTTCCGTCAAACTTTTTCCGTGCGCTACGTTTTCGCCATTGACAACTACAACGTCGATATTTTTTTGGCGTTTAAGTTCCTTTGTACGTTCGCAAAAAAATTTTCTGCCAGCGCGTCCGAAAACGTCACAAACCATTAAAATGCGCACAAATTTTCCTCCTGTTTAGTGAATAGTGAGTAGTTTGTAGTGAGTAGTTAGTAGTGAAAAAATACTACTGACTACTTACTACTGACTACTTACTAATCATTTATTAGCCGCTTGATAAATTTTAATCATATCTTCTTCGTAAATGCGCCGCGCAGAACCACGACTGCCGCCAACTGCAACTGCGCATCTGTACGCCATATCAGCAATTTGTTGATCAGTCGGGGCAATGCCTAAACCTTTAATCGACGTTGGCATTTTTATTTCACGGAAGAAATTTTCTATCGCGTCAATACCCCTCAATGCAATTTCTTCGTCACTGCCGCTTTCATCAACGCGCATAACTTTAATGGCAAATCTTTTGAAACGGTGCAGACAATATTTGTAAACGTACCGCGCCCAACTTCCCCAAATTGCCGCCAATCCTGCGCCATGAGCTACGCCAAACATTCCGCTAAGTTCATGTTCCAACGCATGGCTTACAAAGTCGCCGCCGTCATTGCCGCAACCTGTCAAGCCGTTGTGTGAAAGACTGCTTGCCCACATAATTTCTGCGCGGGCGTTATAATTTTGCGAATCATTAACTAAAATTTTTGCATTTTCAATAACCGCTCGCATTAACCCTTCAGCAATGCTATCTGTAATGTGCATATTGCCGCCGTTTGTGAAGTAGCGCTCCATTGTGTGCATTAAAATATCGACGCAACCGCAAGCCGTTTGATAATCGGGCAACGTAAAAGTCAATTCTGGATCAAGTATTGCAAACTTCGGACGGCATAAGTTACTATGTGCGCCGCGCTTAGTATTCGTTTCATCGTTCGTAATGACTGAACTGTTGCTCATTTCACTGCCTGAACCTGCAGTCGTCAATATAACGCCAATCGGCAAGCATGCCTTAGCTTTGCGCGTGTGTTCGTATAAATCCCATACATCATAATCTGGCTCGGCAAGTGCAAAAGCTATCGCCTTCGCTGAATCAATGACACTGCCGCCGCCTACTGCTAAGATGAAGTCAAGCTGATTCAAATTGCCAAGTCCTACACCTGCGCGAACTTTACTTAACTTCGGATTAGCTACGACACCGCCAAGTTCAACATGGAAAATGTCGGCTTTATCCAACGCTTTCTTTACTCTAGCGATAAGCCCTGATTGAATTGCACTTTTCCCGCCGTAATGCAATAAAACGCGTGGTGAGCCGCCGTAATATTTCAGCCAATCAGCAACTTGATTTTCAGTATTTCTGCCGAAAATAATTCTAGTCGGCGTGTAGTATTCAAAATTAAAAGCCATAATCTTCACTGCTCCTTAAAAAATTTTTAGTACTTCAACGCGCGTAAACTACAACACGTTCCTGTTCACGGACGCCGACTAACCTACCTTCAATCCTAAGTTGGCGCATATTGTTTAAGCATTGCTCTAAATAATCTTCCTGCGCCATTATATAATCTTCGTCAGGCATTTCGCCTTCATAATCTTCAATTAGATTTTCGCCAAAATAATTTTCTGCTAACTCTGTCAAAAGGGAAAGTTCCCTGCAAGTCAAAGTTGACATATCGCGGCGTACATTTAAAAAGCACGTACCGAAGACGCCTTCAACGTTCAATTCAATTTTAGCGCCGCCTAAACCTTCGATATAGTGAAAAGCTTCGACGGACTCGGCAACGTGCCTTAAAAAGTTTTCAAAGTCGTTTTGAGAAAATTTTCCACTCAATGCGAAAGAAAGTTCAAGCATATCGCCTTTTGAATCGTAGCTTACAGATTGTACGGAAGGATACACTACTAAGATTGACGCCAATAATTTGCTGGCGTCTGGATTTGGCTTTTTCTCTCTCTTAAAAAAATCGAACATGCTTTCAAACCTCCTTCACATCGTTAATTAGCTATGGCTTGTTGAATAATTAAAATTTTTTGTGAACTACTTTTCTTTTGGCACAAATTTAGTGAGTAGTCAGTAGTTAGTAGTGATAATATAATTCTTAATTCTTAATTATTAATTCTTAATTCTTAATTAAAACTCATCTCGCGTAGTCGACGACGCGCGTTTCACGAATCACCGTTGCTTTAATCTGTCCAGGATATTCAAGTTCCTTTTCAATGCGCTTTACAATATCATGGGCAAGCGTCACGGCTTCCAAGTCATCAATTTTATCTGGCTTAACCATAATTCGGACTTCGCGCCCAGCTTGAATGGCAAAACACCTGTCGACGCCTTCAAATGATTCAGCTATTTCCTCAAGCATTTTCAAGCGCTTAAGATACATTTCCAAACTTTCACGACGTGCGCCAGGTCTAGCGGCTGAAACGGCGTCAGCGGCGGCAACCAGTACTGCCTCAACGCTTGTTGCCTCAACGTCGCCATGATGTGACGCAATCGCATTGATGACAACTTTATTTTCGCGATACCGTTTAGCTAAGTCAGCGCCAATCGTGACGTGTGGTCCTTCAACTTCATGGTCAACCGCTTTTCCAATGTCATGGAGGAGACCTGCGCGTTTAGCTAAATTTACGTCGACGCCCAATTCACTAGCCATAATTCCAGCAAGTTTAGCCACTTCGATTGAGTGATTTAAAACATTCTGCCCGTAACTCGTGCGGTACTTCAATCTGCCTAAAAGTTTTATCAGTTCTGGATGAATGCCATGAACGCCAACTTGGAACGTCGCCTGTTCGCCAGTTTCTTTCATACGCGCTTCAACTTCACGTTGTGCCTTCTCGACCATTTCTTCAATCCGCGCAGGATGTATTCTGCCGTCTGAAATTAATTTTTCTAATGCAACGCGGGCAACTTCACGGCGTACTGGATCAAAACCTGAAAGGATAACTGCCTCTGGCGTATCGTCAATAATTAAATCAATGCCAGTTAAAGTTTCAAGTGTGCGAATGTTGCGCCCTTCACGACCGATAATTCTGCCTTTCATATCATCGCTAGGCAAAGTGACAACTGATACAGTCGTTTCGGCAACGTGATCTGCGGCGGAACGTTGAATTGCAATGCTTAAAATGTCACGCGCTTTTTTATCAGCCTCTTCCTTAACCTGCGCGGCATATTCTTTAATCTTCAACGCCTTATCATGTTTAAGCCCTTCCTCAACTTCGGTCATGATGATATTTCGTGCTTCGTCACGTGACAGCGCCGCGATACGTTCAAGTTCAGCATCTTCTTTTTCCTGCATTGCATCGAGCTGCGCCTGTGATTCAGTCAACCGCGCTTCCTTTTTACTAAGGAGAACTTCTTTTTTCTCAAGAGAATCCATTTTTTTATCAAGATTTTCTTCCTTTTGTACGACGCGTTTTTCTTGACGCGCCAACTCACTGCGGCGTTCCTTTGTATCACGATCCAATTCCTGCCGCATTCTGTGAATTTCTTCCTTAGCCTCCATAACAGCTTCTTTTTTTTCAGCTGAACTTTTTTCCTGTGCTTCAGCTAAAATACGTCGTGCTTCTTCTTCAGCAGAACCAATTTGAGCTTCCGCAGTGCGTTTACGTGCCGCGTAGCCACCTATCGCGCCTAAAACTATTGCAACGACTGCGACTGCTATTGTAATGACAATGACCCTCACCCCCAAATTTTTAAAAAATACCCTAGCTCATCGCAAAATTAAAAATCTACAGGGGCTACTATCTGTCAACTTAAAAAATTTTTCGATTAATAAACGGAAACTTCCCGCGTTATATTGTTCGATAATTTGCAACAAAAAAATTTTTAAAACTATGTGACAGAAAACTATCTCGAAAATTTATTTTACCTTAAAAATTTATGTTAAAGGTTAATTGAGTAAGTCAACAAATTTTTTATAATCGGGAAAAAATTTTTGCCCGTTTCGATTTTTAATTTAAATAAGCTCTAGCATTCAAATACCGTAATATTTTATAGATTGTTGCAGGATATGTCAATGAAATTGCGCGGGAAAAATTTGAGACAGAATTTTGAAATTAAGGTTTATTGATAAAATAAAATTTAAAATTATTTTTTTATTAAACTACTTTTTCTTTTGGCGCAAAAGAAAAAGTAGCAAAAAGAAAACATTGCGGCATTTGCGCGCTCGCGATTAGCGTTTTAGTAATAAAAACGTTTCACCGCGTCATTGTGTTCCCCAGCGTCCAACTCTGCAGGGCGCTGAAATGCCGCGTAATTACCTCAATTTTTTTGTTTGAAAGATTAAGCACTTAGTTATTCAATACGACCTAGCATTAAAAATAATTTTAGTTGACGCGCTAAAAATTTTTGTGCTATACTTTTCGGCGTTATAAATTTTTTAATCCTCGACGCAGTTCGACGAAAACTCCAACGCTGACTTCGTTGCAGGAAATTTTAAAAAGTAGGAGGAATTTTTTATGCTGGATAAAGACGCCAAGCAGGAAATTATGGAAAAGTACGGCATGCACGAAGGGGACACTGGCTCGCCTGAAGTTCAAATCGCGCTGTTGACTGCAAGAATTTCTTATCTCACCGAACACTTGAAAGTTCACAAAAAAGATCATCATTCACGTCGTGGACTTTTAAAAATGGTCGGTCAACGCCGTCGCCTTTTAAGCTACCTTAGCAAGAAAGACATCAATCGTTACCGTGAAATTATCGCGCAACTCAATCTGCGTAAGTAGTCGGTGAAAAATTTTAGCTACTATACAAAAAATTTCTAACTAAGTGCTGAAAAATTTTTAAACGTACACAAATTTAAAAGCGGTTAAATCTTCCGAAGATTAGAAGGTTTAGCCGCTTTTAGTTTGAAAATATTTTCAGCGAAAATTATTTAAACTCTACAAATTCATCAATTCTTGCGCCGCCTTTAGTCATTGGCTCAACAAAACTTCGCCATACGTTCAAGACAATGACGCGCGGGTTTTCCGTATCGTCAATAGCTTTTTGCAGTGCATTTGCAAATTCTTCCTGCGTATTGACGGCAACGGCTTTAATGCCAAAACTTTCGGCGTACTTGACATAATCCATTTGATAATCCAATTCGCAAGCAATGTAGCGTTCCTTGTACATAACTTTCTGCAGTTGGCGAATCATTCCCAAGCTTGTATTGTTGACAATCAAAGAAATTATCGGCAACTTAAGGCGAGCAATCGTGTAGTATTCATTGCCAGTCATTTTAATTCCGCCGTCACCCGTCACGCAGATAACACGGCGATTGTTGCCATAAAACATTTGCGCACCCATTGCCGCAGGAAGTCCAAATCCCATTGTACCAAGTCCGCCAGACGTTAGCCAAGTTCGCGGTTGTTCAACTTTCAAGTGCAACGCCGCCCACATTTGATGTTGTCCAACGTCGGTTGCGTAGGCAAAATTTTTTCCAGCCGTCTTTTTAGCAACTTGATTCATAGCCCAAGGAACTGTTAAGCGGTTGACTTGATAGTCATATTCATAAGTTTCTTTCCAACTTTCAATCTGACTCCACCAGCCACTTAAAATTTGTTCCCTGTTGCCAATGCCCTGTTCCTTCATCAATAACTTTAAAATAATTTTCATATCGCCAGCAAGTCCAAGACTTCCCGCAATATTTTTATCAATCTCGGCAGGGTCAATGTCAATGTGAATAAATTTTTTCGCCTGCGTGTACTTGCTAATGTTGCCAGTCTGCCTGTCACCGAATCGACTGCCAATAGCGATAACTAAATCTGCCGCCGCTATAGCGTGATTCGCCGCCTTAGTGCCGTGAAGACCTGCAAAGCCTAAATTTTGTGGATGACTGCGCGGAATTGCACCAATGCCCATTAACGTGTTGACGGCGGGCAAGTTGTACCGTTCAATGAAGTTTATAATTTCCTGCGACGCGCCAGCACTAACTGCGCCACCGCCTACAATAGCTACGGGACGTTTAGCCTGTAAAATTTCTTCGATAGCTTCAGCCGCGCAGATTAAAAAGTCGGGGTCAGGTCTACCAACTTTTTTTTCAGCAAAAGTTTTCGGCGTGTAGTCAACGTCGGCGCTGAAAAGATCGCGTGGTATGTCGACAAGTACGGGACCGCGTCTGCCGCTCATAGCAATTTCAAAAGCTTGACGAATCGTATTGACAAGTTGCCGCGCGTCTTTAACTTTGAAATTGTGTTTCGTAACGGGCATAGTTATATCTAAAATGTCAGTTTCTTGGAACGCGTCTTTGCCTAAAAGTTTTGTTTCAACTTGCCCCGTGATGGCGACGACTGGAATTGAATCCATAAACGCCGTAGCAATGCCAGTGACTAAGTTTGTAGCGCCAGGTCCTGAAGTTGCCATACAGACGCCAACTTTGCCAGATGCCCTTGCGTAACCGTCCGCCGCATGTGCCGCGTTTTGTTCATGCGTAACTAAAATTTGCTGAATTTCTTTTTCATCAACAAGCGCGTCATACAAAGGAAGTATCATGCCCCCAGGATAACCCCAGATTATTTTTACGCCTTGTTCCCTTAAGCATTCAACGATAGCTTTAGCGCCGCTCATCAACATTAATGTCACTTCCTTTGTTAGGGAAAAGAAAATCCTACTAACTACTAACTACTCACTACTAACTAATTATTGCACAATCCCTTGACTAAGTTTATACAAAGTAACTTTCTTCAAAGTTAAATCGCCGCCAAGCGGTACGAAAACAATATCTTCCGACGTGTCAGCAGGATAAATGCGCATTGACATTGCCGCTTCACCGTCATTTAGGAAAACTTCCAGCGACGAACGGTCAAGGTAAATTCTAATCTTCAAAACGTCCGCTGGCATTAACTCTACTTCGCGCTTTTCTTTTGGACCAGCGCCAGAATTTTCACGGTCGATAGCAAAAGTTGCAGTTGCTTTGTCGTACGTCAACGACGTTTCTTCATCTTTGCCAACGCGAACTTCAATAGCAAAGTTACTTGACTGTTTTAAATCAACGTCAACTAAAAGTTCGCCAGTTAAACCTTTTATGCCGTCAAGTTTTGTAGGCTCTGTAATTTTTAAATCTTTATGTGTTACGTTGCCATTTCTCAAACTTTTCATTTCTTTAATCGGTACAGTGTAGACTCTGCCGTTTTTAATAGAAAGTTCACGCGGCACAGTCATTAAGCCTGCCCAGCCGTCTTTCTGTTCAGGCATATCGGCATACCACATCGCCATCCAGCCAATCATGATACAACGTCCGTCAGCTGTCTGCGTAATTTGCGGCGCGTAAAAATCAGAGCCGTAGTCAATCATTTTAAAATCACGGTGTGTATAAATTCCGTCTTCGTAACTCAACTTGCCAATCATATAGCCAGAATTAACGCTGTTCCAGAATTTTTTGCCGACAGGATTAATTCCCATAGGCGAAACAATTAAAACGTCTTGCCCGTCAATTTCGCAGAAATTCGGACATTCCCACATATTGCCTTCATTCGCTTTAGCACGCGCAACAATATTTATGAACGTCCAATTTTTCAAGTCGTCTGATTCATAAAGTAAAACTTGCCCATGTTCACCGCCAGGCGTCTTTGAGCCGATAACTGCATAATATTTGCCGTCGTGTACCCAAACTTTTGGATCGCGGAAGTCGATAGCGTGAACTTCATCAGATTCAGGCGGTTCAATTATTGGATTGTCTGCTAACTTTTCAAATTTAATTCCGTCGTCGCTAACCGCTAAACACTGTTTCTGCCCTTCAGGAGCGTTGCCTGTATAAATCAAATAAAGTTTGCCGTCTTTTTCAATCGCGCTACCAGAAAAGCAACCTTCCCTCTCATAAAATTCAGTAGGCGCTAACGCAATGGGCAAATGTTTCCAATGAACTAAATCTTTGCTGACGACATGTCCCCAGTGCATAGGTCCCCACTGCGCGGAGTACGGATGATACTGATAGAAAAGATGATATTCCCCCTTGTACGTGCAAAAACCGTTGGGATCGTTAATCCAGCCAATCGGCGCGGCGACGTGGTACTTGGGATACCA
Organism: Selenomonadaceae bacterium; assembly: GCA_017445435.1. Lineage (GTDB taxonomy): Bacteria > Bacillota > Negativicutes > Selenomonadales > Selenomonadaceae > Quinella. The sequence goes on from JAFSUE010000220.1 coordinate 8,399, forward strand.
GCGATTATTTTCAATAAGCGGATACCAACGTTTATTTTCCATGAAAAATTTCTCCTTCCAAATTGTGATTAGTTTTGCAATTTCAACCTAAAAGCTGAAAACTAATTTATTGATTCGGCGATAAGAAATTTTTTCCTTCACGAAAAAATTTTTTCGTAAACTCTTAACAAATTTTAAATATGTGCGTATAATAGGTGAAAATAAAATTTAAAACAATTTGAAAGGAAGTTTTAAAAAATGTCTGAAGAAAAAATTTTGAAAGATGAACTTATGGACGAATCGGAACTCGACACAGTGGCGGGCGGCTTATACGAAACTTGGAACGATCGCGTCAATTTCATAAAATTGGGTGGTGGCTTTTACAAAGGCGACTATCGGGACGGCACATTTTCGGCAACTGAAGTTGAAAAAGCATTTAAAAAAATGGGCGAATATCTCGGCATTAATATTTCGGCAAGTCTCGGATTCGACAGACCTGGTGCGAGTCCTAATTCATACTACCTCGACGGCAAAAAAATTTCCCGCGACGAACTTTGGAGCATCATTAACGAAGCTTATTCCGTGAACAAAAAGTAAATCGACGGCTTAATAAATTTTGACAATGCGCGTATAATAAGCGAAAAGAAAATTTAAAAACAACTTGAAAGGAAGTTTTAAAAATGGCAGAATAAAAAATTATCAATGAAGAGGTTATGGACGACGCGGAGCTTGACGGCGTAGCAGGCGGAACTGTTAATGAAGTTTTGGACGATCGCGAAATGCTGAAGAAAATCGGCGTTTATGATTTTAACAGCAAAGATGGCTTTACAAAATCAGTTCAAAATGCGTTTGCAAAATTCGGCAACGAATACGGCTTGAAAATTTCTGTCGATATTGGCTTGAATGCGGAAACTGCAAATAAGTATTCCGTCAATGGCAAAGCCATTTCCCGCGATGAGCTTTACAGCCTTATGAATGAAGTTGCTGCCGCGAACAAAAAGTAAATCGACTGCGTTTAAATTTTAACGGAAGTTTTTAAAATGGCAGAAGAAAAATTTATCAATGATGAAGTTATTGAAGACGCGGAACTTGACGGCGTTGTCGGCGGCGCTTATGAGACTTGGAACGATCGTGTAAATTTCATAAAATTGGGAGGCGACTTTTACAAAGGCGACTTCAAGGACGGATCATTTGCAGCAACTGAAGTTGAGAACGCATTCAAAAGAGTCGGAAAATATCTTGGCATTAACATTTCCGCAAGTCTTGGGTACGACAGACCCGATGAGAGTCCTAATTCATACTACCTCAATGGCAAGGAAATTTCCCGCGACGAACTTTGGAGCATTATCCACGAAGTTTATGCCGCGCATAAAAAGTAAATCGAAGGCTTATAAAATTTGAAACGCCGCATTGTGCGAAATAAAATTTCAGAATCAAGGCTTAATAAATAATAAATTTTAACTATGTGCGTATAATAAGATGAAAAGAAAATTTGAAAACTTATTGAAAGGAAGATTAAAATGTCTGAAGAAAAAATTTTGAAAGATGAGCTTATGGATGCCGAAGAACTTGAAGGCGTTGTCGGCGGCTATTATGATACTTGGCACGATTATCAGAATTTCCAAAAATTGGGCGGCAGATTTTTACCTGGTACTGGTAACTACAACTTGGGTAATGTTAAGGGCGCATTCAAAAACGTCGGAAAATATCTCGGTATTAATATTTCAGCAGACCTTTACTACGATGCCAAACCTGGCAAAAGCCCGAATAAGTACTTCCTCGACGGCAAAGAAATTTCCCGCGACGAAATGTGGAGCATTATCAGAGAAGGTTATGCCGCGAACAAAAAGTAAATCGAAGGCTTAATAAAATTTAACCTTGCGCGTATAATATGTGTAAATGAAAATTGAAAATTGAAAGGAAGTTATCAAAATGTCTGACGAAAAAATTTTGAAAGATGAACTTATGGACGACGTGGAACTTGACGGCGTTGCAGGCGGAACTTTAAAGGAAGCTTTGGAAGATCGCGAATACCTTAAGAAATTGGGCGCTTATGATTTTGACAGCAAAGATGGCTTTACGAAGACCCTTCAGAATGGCTTTGCTAAATTGGGCGACAACTACGGCATGAAAATTACTGTCGATGTTGATTTGAATAAAAATAACGCCAATAAGTACTTCGTCAATGGCAAAGAAATGTCCCGCGATAAACTTTTTAAAATGATTGACACGCTTTCCAGCAAGTAAAAAATTTTTAACCGATTAATATTTTTTGAAGTTATTGCTTATAATGTGCGAAAAGGAAATTTGAAAGGAAGTTATAAAAATGGTTGATGAAAAAATTTTGAAAGATGAAATTATGGACGACGTGGAACTTGACGGCGTTGCGGGCGGAACCCATGCAGAAATTATTGATGACCGTAATCGTCTTATGAAGTTGGGTTTCTATGAGAAAAAGCCTAATCAAAAGTTTGCTGTAGGAATCGCGAACGCGTTGGATAAGCTCGGAAAAGCTACTGGCTACGACTTCAAATTCACTTCCGAATCTAATTCTGGCAATGTAGCAAATACTTACTTCTTTAATGGCAAGGAAGTTTCGCGCGACAAGTTCTGGTCACTCGTTGATGAATTTGCTCCGAAGAAATAAAATCAACGCTAACAAATAAAATACCAATAAAATCTCGACGTGGTAGGAAAACTTTCCCGCCACGTTTTTTTTTATCTAATGCGTAATTCGTAATGAAAAGTTGGTCATAAATTTTCAGCGTGAATCTTAATTTGTATATCGCTAAGTTGTAGCAGAAAATTTTTTTATTTTCAGTTGCTTAAATCAGTGATATAATTATTTTCGATTTTTTTATTGGAGGTTGACAAATGAAATATCAAGAATTGATCTTGGCGCTGAAAAATTTTTGGGCGAATCAAGGTTGCTTGTTAGCTGAACCCTACGACGTAGAAAAAGGCGCTGGCACGATGAGTCCTTATACATTTTTAAAAGTTTTAGGTCCAGAGCCTTGGAACGTCGCGTACGTTGAACCGTCGCGCAGACCTGCTGACGGTCGCTACGGAGACAATCCCAACAGACTTTATCAACATCATCAACTGCAACTGATAATGAAACCTTCGCCCGATAACATTCAGGAACTTTATCTTGAAAGTTTGGCGGCGATTGGGCTTGAAAAAGAAAAACATGATATTCGTTTCGTCGAAGATAACTGGGAATCGCCAACGTTAGGCGCGTGGGGACTTGGCTGGGAAGTTTGGCTGGACGGTATGGAAATTACGCAGTTTACCTACTTTCAGCAGGTCGGCAGTCAAGACGTTAAGCCTGTTGCCGTTGAGATAACCTACGGGCTTGAACGGCTGGCAATGTACATTCAAGGCGTAGAAAATGTTTTTGACATTGAATGGGCTGACGGCGTGACTTATGGCGATGTCTTTCATCAAAATGAGTTTGAACAATCCAGTTATGCCTTCGACGTTTCGGACGAAAATTTATTGTTCGATCTTTTTGAAAAGTACGAAGCGGAGGCAGTGCGCGTCATTAAGTTAGGATTTGTTCATCCCGCCTATGATTATGTTTTGAAGTGTTCGCATACTTTCAACTTGCTTGACGCTCGCGGCGCTATCAGCGTAAGTGAACGGACGGCATTTATTGGGCGCGTTAGAAAATTGGCTAGACTCTGCGCGGAAGAATATTTAAAACAGCGTGAAAAATTAAATTATCCTTTACTTAAAAAATCTGCGGAGGTGAACGCGTAATGGCTGAAAAAAATTTACTCCTTGAAATTGGCACTGAAGAAATTCCCGCGCATGTTATGCCGCAAATTTTAAATCAGCTTAAAGATTTGGCTGAAAAATTTTTCACTGAATCAAGAATAAATTTCCGCGCAGTTCAAACACTCGGTACGCCGCGCAGACTGGCACTTTTAGTTAGTGACGTGGCAGAAAGTCAAGCTGACGTTGAGGAAGAAAAGCGCGGACCTTCCGTCAAAATTGCATTCGACGCGGAGGGTAAACCGTCAAAGGCGGCTATCGGGTTTGCACGCGGACAAAAAGTCAACGCTGAAGATTTAGTGACACGTGACGGCTACGTTTACGCCGTGATTCATAAGCAGGGACAACCTACCGCTGAAATTTTAAAATCTCTCCTGCCAAAAATTATTTGTAGCTTGAACTTCCCTAACAATATGCGTTGGGGCAGTCTTGACTTTAAATTCATTCGCCCAATTCGCTGGATTGTCGCGTTGCTTGACGATGAAGTTATAGACTTTGAAGTTGCTAACGTTAAAAGCGGCAACACGTCACGCGGACACCGTACCTTGAGCAACAATGAATTTGTCATTGATAACGCCGTCAACTATGTTTATACTTGCGTGAAAAATTTTATCGTCGTCGACCAAGACCAACGCCGCAAAATGATAACCGCGCAGATTGAAAACGTTGCTAAAGAATGTGGCGGTACGGCTGAAATTTCCGATGAACTTTTGGAAGAAGTCCTTTACCTTGTCGAATATCCTACGGCATTGGCTGGCAACTTTGAAACGAAATATTTAAAACTTCCCGCTGAAGCTGTCATAACTCCAATGAGGGATCATCAGCGCTACTTCCCCGTGAAAGATTCTGACGGAAATTTATTGCCGATTTTTATCACTGTTCGCAACGGCGGCAAAGATTATCTTGACGTTGTACAGCACGGCAACGAAAGAGTTTTGAAAGCTCGCCTTGAAGACGCGCAATTTTTCTTCAATGAAGATAGAAAAAAATCGCTTGAACAGCACCGCGATAAATTGAAAACTGTTGTCTTCCAAGAGTCGCTCGGTTCAATGTATCAAAAGACGGAACGGTTGATTAAACTTTGTGAAAAAATTTCTGATATGCTCGGCGAAAAAATTTCTGCTGACGAAAAGAAAAATACACTTCGTGCGGCGGAACTTTCAAAGGCAGATTTAGTGACGGGTATGGTTACGGAATTTACCGAACTTCAAGGCGTAATGGGCAGGGAGTACGCAAAACTTGACGGCGAAAATTTGGACGTTGCAACGGCGATTGATGAACATTATATGCCGCGTTTTGCTGGTGACAGTCAACCGAAAACTACGGCTGGCAAAATTTTAAGTCTCGCCGATAAAGTCGACAACATTGTTGCTACATTCAGTCGCGGCTTAATTCCAACTGGTTCACAAGATCCATTTGCCCTGCGTCGTCAAGCGTTGGGCATTGTCAATCTTTTAGTCGGGTCGAATTGGTCAATTAATCTTAGTGAAGTTGTCGAATTGGCGATGAATCTTTTGAATGTGGCGGACGCCGTTGTACGTGAAAAAATTCAAGCGGAGTTTGCGGAATTTATGAAACTGCGCGTGAAAAATTTCCTTGACAATGTGCGCTACGACGTAGTTGACGCGGTTATAAATGACGTTGACGACATCTGCGCGGTGACGTTGAAGGCGGCGGCAGTCGAACAATTTTTGAAGACGCCTGACGCCGTGAAAAATATTCAATCTTTCGTGCGCGTGGCGAACATTGCCCGTAAAACTGATTCAACCGCTGTCAACGCCGAATTGATGACGCTTGACGCCGAACAAGTTTTGTACCGTGCATTTGAG
>JAFSUE010000221.1 GCA_017445435.1 Selenomonadaceae bacterium
CACGCCGCCGACTTCGACAAATCTTTTATCGACGCCAAGCCGTGAACTTTTTCCGCCCGCAATTATCAGCAACGTTAATTCCCGCAATTTGAATCGTCCCCACGCAAAATTTCAATGCCATGTTTAAGTTCAGGAAGTACGAAGTTTAAGCACTCATCAACTGCCTTGACACTGCCAGGCAAGTTCACAATCAAGCTACGTTTGCGAATTCCGCTAACTGCGCGGCTTAACATTGCGCGTTTTGTAACCTGCATTGAAAAATTTCTCATAGCTTCCGCAATGCCAGGCGCTAATCTGTCACAAACTTCCAGCGTAGCTTCAGGCGTCACGTCACGCGGTGAAAATCCAGTCCCGCCAGTCGTCACGATTAAACCGACGCCGAAGTTTGCAAGGTCAATCATCTTGTCTGACAAAAGTTTTTCATCGTCAGGCAAAATTATTTTGTCGACGACTTTATAACCTGCCGCCGTCAAAATTTCTTCACACTTCGCGCCGCTTTTATCTTCACGTTCACCGATATAACCTTTATCGCTTGCCGTGATAATCGCCGCGTCCAACGGAATTTTTTCAGCCGCAATTTCAAGTTCGTCACCAATTTTAATTTTGCCGCCGTGAAGTACACGTGCGAAGACACCTTCACGTGGCATAATGCAATCGCCGACTTGCTGATAAATTGCGCAGTGACTGTGACATTGCTTGCCTATCTGCGTAATTTCAAAGTAAACGTTGCCGCTTTTCAGCCGCGTACCGACTGGCAAATTTTTAAACGTGAAACCGTCCGCAACAATATTTTCGCCGAATGCGCCGTACTCAACATTTGCGCCGCGATTTTTGAAGGCGTCAATTTCACTTTGCCCAAGAAAGCTAACTTGCCTGTGCCAATCGCCAGCGTGAGCGTCGCCGACAATTCCGTATTCAGTGTGAAAAGTTGCCGTGTCGACAAATTTTTTAGCTGTGCCGCGCTGTTCGCTGATACAAATTGCTTTAATTATTCCCATTGCCTAGCCTCCGACTTGGTACATTTTTCTTTCGTCGCACAAATTATTTTTCAAATTAAAAAAATGTTCGCGTGGTTTGTAGTAAATCGTCCGTTCAATCGCAGTAAAAATTTTTTCGTCGTCAACGCCAGACCGTAGCAAATTTTTCACATCAAGCCCAATTCCAAAATTTAAACACGGCTTGAGAAAACCTTCCGCCGTCAATCTGATTCGGTTACACGTACCGCAAAATTTATGTTCCAGCGCGTCAATAAAGCCGATTCGCCCAATAAAATTTTCTGCGCGGAAATATTCAGCTGGACCTTGCAAAAATTTTTTTTCGGCAGGATAAAGTTTGCCACAATGACTTTCAATCAGTGAAAAAATTTCAGCCGTCGGAATGCCTTCAAGTTTTGAATCAATCGCGCAACCAATCGGCATTAGCTCAATAAATCTTAGGTCGATAAAATTTTCCCGCGCCAGTTCAACCAATTTTAAAACGTCATCTTCATTGACGCCGCGCAGAGGTACGCAGTTCAACTTAATATTTTTACCGTAGCTCAACAAAATTTTCAAGCCGCGCAGTACGTTTGCAAAAAATTTTCGCCGCGTCAAGCTTGAAAAAATTTTTTCGTCCAAAGTATCAACGCTAATATTAACGCCGTCAATTCCAGCCGCGATTAAATCTGCCGCGAACTTTTCAATAAGTACGCCGTTCGTCGTCATCGTGACAATCTCAACGCCGCTGATATTTTTAATGTCACGAATCAGCGCAGGTAAATTTTTCCTAAGCAACGGTTCACCGCCAGTAAGGCGAATTTTTTTTATGCCGAGCCTTGCAAAAATTTTCACTACGCGTAGAATTTCTTCAAAGGTCAAAATTTCATCGTGCGGAATTTTTTCAACGCCGCATTCAGGCATACAGTATCGACAGCGCAAGTTGCAACGATCCGTTACGGAAATTCTAGCATATTCGATACGTCGTCCAAATTGGTCAATCAAAGTAGCACCACTTCAACTTTATCGCCAATCTTCAATGCGCCTGTACCTGCGGGAATGTCAACCAGCGCGTTACAATCGACGGCAGAAAATAAACTGCCCGACGCGTGTTGTTCTGGCAGATAAATTTTTCCGTCGTCAAACTTAGCGCGAATAAATCGGCGACCGCGACTTTCTTTAGGGAAATTATCAGCCATAACCGCTTTAATGCGCTTGTACATAATATCTGCGCGGCTATTAAGTTTAGCGATAATTGGACGCGCTAAAAGTTCAAACGTGGCGAAGGCGGCAAATGGATTGCCCGACAATGACAAGCATAAAAAATTTTCAGTACGCCAGCCGATAACTGGAGCGCCAGGTTTCATATTGACGCGCCAAAAAATTTTTTCGCCGATTTTTTTAACTACCTC
>JAFSUE010000222.1 GCA_017445435.1 Selenomonadaceae bacterium
GTTGCGGCAAAGTTTCAGCGATTTTGAGCTTATAATTCGCGACGATTGTTCGACGGACGGCGTTTTTGATTTTGTGCGGGAAAATTTTTCTGACAGGCGAATTAAATTTTTGCAGAACGAAAAAAATCGCGGCGAATTTATCACGCGGGATTTGCTGACGAAGGACGCCGCCGGAAAATATCTGACGATTTTGCACAACGACGATTTATATTTGTCGGACGCGCTGGAAAAACTTTACGCGGTTGCCGAGAAATTTGGCGCCGATGTTGTGCACGCGTCGTCATTCCTGAAGTCCGGCGATGATGGCGTTATCGAAAATGGCGCGCCCCTGCACGAATTTTCCTACGAGCCGCGCCCCGCGAAAAAAATTGAAATTCTGTCGGACAATTCGGCGTTCAGATTCAACCAGTGGTTTACCGGCGAGATTTTCCGCGACGACCAGTATAATCTTTTTCGGCGCGAATTTATTTTGGACGGCGAAATTTTTTCAAAGACGATTGGCTGGGACAGTCTGATTGTGTCGCTCGGCTGGATTATGAAGGCGAAAATTCTTGTCAAGACGCCGCAGATTTTTTATATTCGGCGCGAAAATCCTTATTCGCAGACGCATTGGAATACCAGCGCGGTTTTGTCTTCGGACGAATACGGCAGCGAAATTTCTCGGCGCATTGAGCTTTTCCGTGGGCTTGAGGATTTAATTTCGGGCGTTGAATTTTTCCGAGAAAATCCTGTGGCGCAATACAAAATCAAGGCGCGGGCGTTCGGCTTGTACGAAAGTTTGAACTTCAACGATTCGGCAGTTTACGGCAACGCGGAATTTGCGCAAACTTACGCGACGATTGAGCGGACATTCAAGAAACATTTCGGCGCGGACGGAGTTTATTTGGCGCTGATGTATCATTGGGCGCACGCGATGCATTTTGGGCAGTCGCAGATTGCGGCGCGGCTCAAAGATTCGTTGAAAATTTTGGAGAGAAATATTTGAGCGGGTGATTTTATGGCAAACGTCGTGACGATTAGCGGCGTGAAAAAACTTTACAAAATGGGCAGTGAAACAGTCGCGGCATTAAACGGCGTCGACTTGAAAATTGATTCAGGCGAATTTGTCGCGCTAATGGGTCCTAGTGGTAGCGGCAAATCAACGCTGATGAATATTTTGGGTTGCCTTGATCGTCCAACTGTTGGCTCGTACAAACTTTTGGGAAAGGAAGTTAGCGGATTGTCTGACGACGAACTGGCGATTATCAGAAATAAAACCATTGGCTTTGTCTTTCAAAATTTTAATCTCCTGCCGAAGTTGACAAGCTTAGAAAACGTTGCCTTACCTGCCGTCTACGCGGGACTTGGTAAAAAGAAACGCCTTGAACTTGCTATCGACGCGCTTAAAAAAGTTTCACTTGACGACCGCGCAGAACATCTTCCCAGTGAACTTTCTGGCGGGCAACGTCAACGCGTAGCAATAGCCCGCGCCATTGCAATGAAGCCGTCAATTATTATGGCTGATGAACCGACAGGAAATTTGGATACGAAGTCAACAGGTGAGATTATGCAAATTTTTCGTGACTTGCACGCAGCAGGCTCGACCATTATTTTAGTGACGCATGAACCCGACATTGCACAGGCGGCTGAACGCCAAATTTTAGTTAAGGACGGGAAAATTACAAAGGATATTTTGACGGCGCATTCTGATGAAAAAATTGATATTGTTTAGTAAGTAGTGAGTAGTAAGTAGTTAGTAGTGTAGAATTTTTTACTACTAACTACTCACTACTAACCACTCACTAATAAGGAGGAATTATTTTGCAGGAACTTTTACGACGTATGCACGAATGGATGACCGCATACATGAAAAGTTTTTATACCGACGATGAAGAAGTTCAAAACGGAATTTTAATCAAGGAAAAACATACTGGCTACGTTACGTCGAATTGCGTTGAACTTGCCAAATTTTTAAATCTGTCAAATCACGACGTACAACTTGCTGAAATTATCGGTCTTTTCCATGACGTTGGAAGATTTTATCAGTATCAAAAGTACAAAACTTTTAACGACGCGCATTCCGAAGATCACGCCAATCTTGCCTTGAAAGTTATCGACCAATTAGATTTTTTCAACGAACTTGATAAAACCGATTTGGACGTTATGAAATTCGCGATTAAGAATCACAATAAAAAAACCATTGAGCCGATTGACGATGAGCGAAAAATTCTTTTCGCAAAAATTCTTCGTGACGCCGATAAACTTGACATTTACCGCGTACTTGAACCGTACTTTAAGCAGGAAAATGTCGACAAGATGCCAAACTTTATAAAGGAACGCGATCCGAATATCAGCCCCGATTTTATACAAAATTTAGTCGACGGCGAACAGGCGGACTTTTATAAAATTCGTACCAACGGCGACAGAAAAATTGTTCGGCTTATGTGGATTTACGACGTGAATTTTAAGTGGACAATGGAAAGAATTGTACAGCGCGGCTACATTGATAAGATTGTAGAAAATTTGCCGATGAATGAAAAAGTTGCTGAAGGTGTACGCCGTCTGCGCGGTTACGTCGAGCAAGTTATAAGTGGTAAGTGACGCAGTATTGGAAGGAGAATTTTTTGTGGTAAATTTTATTCAGCAGGAAATTGAAAATGATTTAAAAGCTGGCAAGTACACGGACGGTATCCATACGCGTTTCCCGCCTGAACCTAACGGCTACTTGCACGTTGGGCACGCTAAGTCAATTTGCTTGAACTTTGGCTTGGCGCTTTACAATAAAGGCATTTGCAATTTGCGTTTCGACGACACTAACCCTACGAAGGAAGATGTTGAGTACGTCGATTCAATTCAGGAGGATATTAAATGGCTGGGCTTTGATTGGGAAGATAGAAAATTTTATGCTTCAGATTATTTCGGCAAATTTTATGAATATGCGGTTGAATTGATTAAACGCGGGCTTGCATACGTCGACGATTTAAGCGCGGAGGAAATTCGACAATATCGCGGTACGTTGACTGAACCAGGCAAAGAAAGTCCTTGCCGTAACCGTAGCGTTGAGGAAAATTTAAATTTGTTTGAGCGTATGAAGGCTGGCGAATTTGCGGACGGCGAAAAAGTTTTACGCGCTAAAATTGATATGGCGTCACCAAATATAAATATGCGCGACCCCGTCATTTATCGAATTACCCGCGCTCATCATCATCATACGGGCGACGATTGGCTGATTTATCCAATGTACGATTTTGCACACCCGCTTGAAGACGCGATAGAAAATATTACTCATTCAGTTTGCACGTTGGAATTTGAAGACCACCGCCCATTTTACGATTGGCTTTTAGATTCGCTTGGCTTTGACGTGAATAGTCGTCCGCGTCAAATTGAGTTTGCACGGCTTGACTTGACAAACACCATTACAAGTAAGCGTAAACTGCGGCAACTTGTTGAAGAAAAATTTGTACGTGGCTGGGACGATCCGCGTATGTCGACAATTTGCGGCTTACGTCGACGCGGCTATACTCCTGCGGCAATTCGTGACTTTTGCGAAAGAATTGGCGTTGCGAAAAGTAATAGCGTCGTCGATATTGCGATGTTGGAACATTGCGTACGCGAAGATTTGAACGAAAACGCGGCTAGAGTTATGGCAGTTTTAAATCCGCTTAAAGTTGTGTTGACGAACGTTGAGGAAGGCGCGGTAGAATTTTTGACGGCTGAAAATCACCCTAAGCGCGGCGGCTGTCGGTACGTACCATTTACGCGGGAAATTTTTATTGAACGTGATGACTTTATGGAAGACGCCCCAAAAAAATTTTTCCGCTTGAAACCTGGCGGCGAAGTTCGACTTAAGCACGCCTACATTATCAAATGCAACGACGTTATCAAAGACGCAGAAGGCAACGTAACTGAACTTCATTGCACGATTGATCCAACGTCGAAGTCTGGCGGCGCGACGGCTAATCGTAAAATTAAAGGAACAATTCATTGGGTCAGTGCAAGTCACGCCTTGAAAGCGGAAGTTCGGCTGTACGATTATCTTTTGAAGACTGATGAAAATGGAAACGTGCCTGAAGATTTTATTGCGGCGTTAAATCCCAATTCGTTAATCGTCGTGGAAAATGCGTTGATTGAACCTAGCGTGAAGTGGACGGCGGCAGGTACGCATTACCAATTTTTACGGCTGGGCTACTTCGTTGTAGATTACGATACAACGCCTGAAAAGTTAGTGTTTAATCGCGTCGTCGGCTTGAAAGATACTTGGGCAAAAGTCAAAAGTAATTCGTAATGCGTAATTCGTAATTAAAGCTAAAAGCTAATACCTAAAAGCTATAATGCGTAATGGTTTTTGAAGTTGAAATTTTTCTTGCAAAACTTTTTTACATATGTTAAACTTTCATCGAAACGAAATTTACAACGTTACTAACATGAGCGTCAAATGAAAAACCCCCGACTGCGAATCGGGGGTTTTTCGCGCGTTTTGGGAATAACGCTAACCATTTGGGCTTAGTAGCTTTTAGTGTCTGTCAAGCCACTTGCAGACGTAATGCGACACTACGCCTGCCATAACAGACACGAGAAACGTTACTAACATTAGCGTCACCCCCTTTCGTCTAAATTAGGGGCAAAGCCACCGCGTGTAGTATATAAAAATTTCATACTAAATACAAGCCGCAATAATATTTGACAGAAAAATTTTCGGTCTGCTATAATCTTTTTCAGTACAGATGATAACGCCATTGCAATTATATTGAAAGAAAATGAACGCGCAACGTACTCTTTACGTTGTGCAAGTTTGATGAAAAAAATTCTGCGCGGCTTGTCCGATAAGGAAATGATAAAAATAATGTGTAATGCGTAATTATTTTTTGAAGTTAAAATTTTTCTTGCAAAACTTTTTTACATATGCTAAACTTTTGTCGTAAACGAAATTTACAACGTTGTCAACATGAGCGTCAAATGAAAAACCCCCGTTGCCATCGGGGGTTTTTCGCGCGTTTTGGGAATAACGCTAACCATTTTGGCTCAGTAGCTTTTTAGTGTCTGTCGAACCACTTGCAAACGTAATGCGCCACTACACCTGCCATAACAGACACAATAAACGTCATCAACATGAGCGTCACCCCCTTTCATCTAAATTAGGGGCAAAGCCACCGCGTGTAGTATATATAAAATTTTTGAAGAATACAAGTTACGATAATATTTGACAGAAAAATTTTCGGTCTGCTATAATCTTTTTCAGCACATATAATAACGCTACTACAATTATATTGAAAGGAAGTGAAAGCGCGACGTACTTTTTACGTTGTGCAAGTTTGATGAAAAAAATTCCGCGCGGCTTGTCCGATAAGGAAATGATAAAAAATTACGTCGAAGAACAATCTGTCGAACAGCAAATGTTGATTGCGGCTAAAAAGGCTGAAAAACTTCGTCGTGTTGAAGAGGCTGAAAAACCGCCTGAACCTTTGGCTAAAGCTGGCTTTACAAAAGAATTAACTGAACAACTTGGAATGGAACTTCTTGCCTTGAAAATTGAATTGGGTACAGCTGGCGTCAAAGACTACAAATTCAAAATTAAGCGTGACGGCGAAAAAATTATTCTTAGCGTCATTGATAAAAAGTTTTAAAAAGGTTAGAATAGGCGTTGAAATTTTTTCACGGAAGGGGACGAAGTTTTGGATATGACAATAGTGGCGGTAATAATTTTTGTTGCCGCCTACGCGCTGATAATTTCTGAAAAAGTTCACAGAACGATTGTCGGAATTGTCGGCGCAATGCTGATGATAATTTTCGGCATAATTTCGCAGGAAACAGCAATTCATCACATTGACTTCAACACGCTGGGGCTTTTAATGGGCATGATGATTATCGTGAACATTACAAGCGAAACTGGGCTATTCAACTTCCTAGCAATTTGGTCGGCGAAAAAAGTTAAAGCGCACCCTGTTAAACTACTTATCGCATTGAGTTTGCTAACGGCAACTTGTTCAGCGCTCTTGGATAACGTCACGACAGTTTTGTTGACAGTACCAATAACTTTTAACATTGCCTCGCAGTTGAAAGTTGACGTGAAACCGTTTTTAATGGCGCAAATCATCAGCTCCAACATTGGCGGCACGTCAACGCTTGTAGGTGATCCGCCTAATATTATGATTGGCTCGGCAGTCGGTTTAAGTTTTATGGACTTCATTTACAACTTGACATTGCCCACCATTATAATTTTCTTCGTGACGATTGTTATTATGGTTGCAATGTACGGCTCAAAACTTCATACGCATAAGGAATTGCAAGATAAAGTTATGCGTCTCAATGCGAAAAGCCAAATTACCGATCCCGTGCTGATGAAAAAATGTTTAGCCGTATTAGCTTTTACAATGTCACTGTTCGTCCTCCACAACACGTTACACCTTGAAACGGCAACGGCGGCACTTAGCGGCGCAGGATTACTTTTGCTGATAACGTACACGCACAACGAAACGATGATTGCAAAAGTTTTAAGTAAAATTGAATGGCTTGCAATATTTTTCTTCGCGGGATTGTTCGTACTTGTCGGCGCACTTGTAGAAATGGGCGTCATAAAGGCAATGGCGGCGGCGGCACTCGACGCGACGGGCGGCAATGTAACGGCAGTAGCGCTTTTAATTTTGTGGATGAGCGCGATTGCATCAGCATTTATTGACAACATACCTTTCGTGGCAACGTTAATTCCGCTTATTAAAGATATGGGCGCGATGGGACTTGCAAACTTGGAGCCGATGTGGTGGAGTTTAGCATTAGGCGCGTGCTTAGGCGGCAATGGTACGTTAATCGGTGCAAGCGCTAACGTTGTAGTAGCGTCAATGGCGGCGCAACGTGGCAGAGCAATTTCATTTATCGAATTTATGAAGACGGCGTTTCCGCTGATGATTCTGTCGATAATAATTTCAACGGCTTACGTATGGATTAGATATTTATAATTAGGAATGCTTAATGCGGAATGCGTAATGACGGCTACAAGCTAAAATGGAGGTTGAGAAATGGCGAAAAAAATTGTTCACAAAGATATTGTGATAATCGGCGCAGGTATGGCTGGCTTGACTGCGGCACTGTACGCGGGCAGAATGAATCTTGACACGCTTGTTTTGGAGTCAGGACTTATCGGCGGACAAATTGCTAACGCCGTAAGCATTGAAAATTATCCTGGCTTTGAAAGTGTCAGCGGCGGCGAATTAATCGGCATTTTGCAACGTCAAGCTGAAAAATTTGGCGCGGTTATTGATGAGTTCGACACGATTGAAAAAGTTTCGTTGAAGTCTACGCCGAAAATTGTTGAGACTGAAGAGCATATTTACGAATGCGACGTTGTAATAATTGCGTCGGGTATGAATCGCCGTAAACTTCCCCTTCCTGAAGAAAAAACTTTTGCAGGGCGTGGCGTTCATTACTGCGAAATGTGCGATGGGCATATGTACCAAAACAAAGTTATTGCGGTTATGGGCGGCGGCAATGCGGCACTTGACGCGGCAAATTTTTTGACAAAGTACGCTGAAAAAATTTATATCATTCACCGTTCACAATTCCGCGCAGATGAAGTTACCCAGCAACGTGTCAAGAAAAATCCTAAAATCGAAATTATGTTGCAGACGGAAATTAAAAAGCTTAATGGCAAAGGTCGTCTTCAAAGTGTTGACATTCTCGACAAAAATTCTGGCAAACTGCAAAATATTGCTGTCGACGGAATTTTTGTAAATATCGGCGTTGAACCGAATACGCAACTTTTCAAGGACGAACTTAAATTGAGTGACAGCGGCAGAATTATCGCGGGCGAAGATTGCTGTACTGAAATTGAAGGCGTCTTCGCGGCTGGTGATGTTCGTGAAAAGAAAATTCGCCAACTTACAACGGCGGCGGCTGACGGTACGACGGCGGCTTTGCTTGCCGAAAAATATTTGTCTAAACTTAAAGGTTGAGGAGGTTAAAAAATGGTCAAAGTTTATTCTTTTGAGGCGTGTCCTTGGTGTAACAAAGTTAAGAAATATCTTGACTCAAAAGGCGTTGAATATGAAGTTCATGACGTTGAACTTAACGCGGAAGATGCCGCCGCTTGCGAAAAGCTCACTGGCGATACTGCCGTCCCTGTCTTGACTGTCGACGACAAAAATTACATTTTGGGCTTTGACAAGGCGAAAATCGACGCGTTGCTTGGACTTTAAAATTTGGAGGAAAATTTTATGGGCATTTACGATTTCACCGTTAAGACGAACAAAGGCGTTGAAAAAAATCTTGGCGACTACAAAGGAAAAGTTTTGCTTATTGTCAACACTGCCAGTAAGTGCGGCTTTACTCCGCAGTTCAAAGAATTGCAGGAACTTTACAAGACGTACAAAGATCGTGGCTTGGAAATTCTCGGCTTTCCGTGCAACCAATTTGCAGGTCAAGAGCCTGGCAGTAACGATGAAGTTCAAACTTTCTGCCGCGCCAATTACGGCGTCACGTTCCAAATTTTTGAAAAAGGCGACGTTCGCGGCGAAACTGCGCAGCCGCTTTTCAAATATTTAACTGAACAGAAAAAGTTTGAAGGCTTTGATGAAAATCACCCAATCGCTGCTAAACTTGTTGAGGCGCTTAAACAAAATTTCCCTGAATACCTTGAAGGCGACGGAATTAAATGGAACTTTACCAAATTTTTAGTCGACAAGGAAGGCAATGTTGTAGCGCGTTTTGAACCAACGACCAATCCTGCGTCAATCGCTAAAGATATTGAAGCTTTACTCTAAAACTTAATTTATAAAAAATTTTTTTGACCGTCTAAAGGCGGTATTTTTTTTGAGGAGAAAACTTTGCTAACTGATAATTACGCATTAATCTACGTTCATATTCCATTCTGCGCGGCGAAATGTAACTACTGCGCGTTCAACTCAAAAATTTCTACGGCGGAGGAACGCGAAAGTTACGTTGACGCACTTATAACCGAAATTAAATCTACTCCCTATCCTCTACCCCCTACCTACTCAATTTATTTTGGCGGCGGCACTCCTACAATTTTGACGCTTAATCAGCTGAAAAAAATTTTCGCGGCAATTCAAACTACCTTCAACGTAGAAAAAAATTCTGAAATTACGATTGAAGCTAATCCTGGCACTGTCGACAAAAATTTTCTGCGCGGACTTCGTGAAATTGGCTTTAACCGTCTAAGTTTGGGCGTACAAAGTTTTAACGACGAACTTTTAAAAATTCTTGGCAGGATTCACAATTCCACAACGGCGCTTGAAACTGTTCATACGGCTAAAAATTTTTTTGACAATATCAGCGTTGATTTAATGTACGGTCTGCCGAATCAGACACTTGACGACGTGAAAGTTGACGTTGAAACTGCCGCCGCGTTGGACGTTCAACACATTTCAATTTACGGCTTGGAAGTTGAACCGAATACAAAATTTTTTCAGCTTAACGAAGTTGGACGCTTGAACTTGCCGACGGAAAATATTTGTGCCGATATGTACGAATTTATTATTGCGACGTTGCCGAAGTTGGGCTACAATCGCTACGAAGTCAGCAACTTTGCGAAAGTTGGGCGTGAAAGTCGACACAACAGCGGCTATTGGACTGGCGCAAAATATTTTGGATTCGGCGCTGGCGCTCATTCGTACAACGGAAAAATTAGAACTTCCAACGTTGCCAATGTTGCCGATTATGTAAAAAACATTCGCGCAGGTCGTGACGTTTCACAAGTTGAAGAGCTTGTCACGAAAAGCGCGGCTATGGAAGAATTTTGCTTTTTGGGTCTGCGTATGACGGCGGGCATTGACGCGAAAATTTTTTATGAAAGATTCGGCGAAAATATTTTTGACGTGTACGGTAAAGTTATTGAAAAAAATTTTAAACTTGGACTGTTGCAAGTCGACGGCGATAAAATTTTTTTGACGCCGCGCGGCTTTGAAGTTAGCAACGTTGTATTGGCAGACTTCCTGTTTGATTAAATAGTGAATAAATATTTCAATCTAAAAAAATAAGGAAATCAGCGACATTTCCCATCGCCGCTGACGAATTTAGAATTTGAAAGTTTTCATTACGCATTAACGCGTTGTACTAGTAAATATATAAAAAAATTTCAACTCGAATGTGCTAAACTACAAATAAAAAGTAGGAGGCACAAACGATGTTGAAACTAAAAAAAATTTACTGCCTATCATCAATCTTATTTTTGTAAAAATTTCCTCTTATCTTAAAGATGAATATTTAACAGAAAACAAGAAAACAGTTTTCCGCTTGATGTGTATAACGTTGAACGTGCTCATTTTTGCCTTCAAGTTTGAGTGTGCAGTAATGATTTCAGATTTCACTGATTTTTATTGTATTTTAAAGGCTATGTGGATAAAAAGTAGATGTCAACATTTGTTTGCCCTGAAACGTGACAATACAAAAAAAATTGGAAAAAAAGAAGAGCGAAAAGTAATTTTGAAATATCGCAAACGCATAGAGACGTTTTTTTTCGTCCGTCTTTTAACCAAAATTTATAGGCTCAATTTTTATAAAGTTAAATCTTTAATTTTTTAATTTCTGTTAGCACAATAGGTTAGTTTATAAAAAAACTAAAAAATTTATACAGATTCAGTTAAAAAACAACCGCTAGAAAATTATCTTTAGAAAGTTTGCAGTGGATCTGCGCCGTACTGATTGTAACCGTCAGTTCCCTTCGCAAATAACAGGTACAAGCCGAAAAAGAAATCTACAATCGGAATTAACATAATCAGCACCCAAAGTCCGCCTTTGTCCAAGTCATGCAGTCTTTTAATAATTAACGATACA
>JAFSUE010000223.1 GCA_017445435.1 Selenomonadaceae bacterium
ATGAAATTCGCGAAGCGTATTTAAATTTTTTTGCGGAAAAGCACGGACATTTACGTCTGCCTAGCGCGTCACTTATTCCGAAAGATGATCCTACGCTTTTAATGATTGGCGCAGGTATGGCGCCGTTTAAAGCATTTTTCACTGGCAAAGTTACGCCGCCGCGTCGTCGCATTACAACTTCCCAACGTTGCGTTCGTACTGGTGATATTGAAAACGTCGGCAGAACTGCGCGGCATCATACGTATTTTGAAATGCTGGGAAATTTTTCATTCGGCGATTACTTCAAGGCTGAAGCAATTCCTTGGGCGTGGGAATTTTTAACGGAAGTTTGCGGCTTGCCTAAAGAAAAATTATGGGTGTCGATTTATCCAAATGATGATGAGGCTGAAAAAATTTGGTTGCAACAGCCTGGCTTAAATCCCGCGCATATCGTCAAGATGGACGACAACTTCTGGGAAATTGGCACGGGTGGACCTTGCGGACCTGATTCGGAAATTTACATTGACTTAGGCGAAGAGCGCGGCTGTGGTAAAGATACTTGCGCACCTGGTTGCGATTGTGACAGATATTTAGAAATTTGGAACTTAGTTTTCACGCAGTACAATAAAACTGAAGATGGCAAGTATGAACCGCTTGAACATAAAAATATTGATACAGGTTGCGGACTTGAACGCCTTGCCTCTGTCTTGCAGAATAAGCTGACTAACTTTGAAACGGATTTACTTTTCCCAATTATTGAGTACGTCGAAACGTGTTGCGGCTTGAAGTACGGCGACGACGCGAAAAAAGATATTTCCTTTAAAGTCATTGCCGACCACGCCCGCAGTATGACTATTATGATTATGGACGGCATTTTACCTTCTAACGAAGGGCGCGGCTACGTTTTGCGCAGAATTTTACGCCGTGCAATTCGTCACGGTAGAATGCTCGGCATTAAAGACGCTTTCTTGGAAGGCGCAGTTGCCGCCGTTTACAAAATTTATAAAGATGTTCCTGACTTCGACGAACTCAAAGAAAAAATTGACTACATTAAAAAAGTTATTCGCATTGAAGAAGATAGATTCGCCGCGACGCTTGCTCAAGGGATTGAACTTTTGACACGCGAAATTGACGCCGTAAAATCTGCTGGCAAAACTGAAATTGACGGCGAATTTATTTTCAAACTTTATGACACATACGGTTTCCCTTACGAACTCACCGAAGAAATTTTAGCGGAAAATAATTTGACGCCCGATAAAGCTGGATTCGATGCCGCAATGGACGCCCAACGTAAACGCGCCCGCGCCGCTCGTGCCGCTAATGAATGGGCTGAAATTCCTGACTTGTCGACGATTGACACGAAACATTTAAAAGTTGATGAAAATGTTACAACGTCGAAAATTGCCGCGATTTGGCATAAAGGCAAACTTGTCGATGAAATTCACGACGGAGACGACGCGGCGATAATTCTTGACGTTACGCCATTTTACGCGGAAGGCGGCGGACAAGTCGGCGACGTTGGCGAAATTTTCGGCGAAGTTGGCAAAGTTAAAGTCTCCAACGCGAAAAAACTTCCTGACGGTACGGTTTATCATGAAAGTTACGTTGAGGAAGGACAGCTGAAAGTTGGCGAAACTGTCAAAATTGAAATTGACCGCGATAAAAAACTTTCATCTGCGCGGAATCATACGGCAACGCATTTACTGCAAGCAGCGCTTAGAAAAATTGTCGGTGAACATGTTCATCAAGCTGGCTCACTCGTCACGCCTGAACGTTTACGCTTTGACTTTTCAAACTTTGAACCTGTAACTGCCGCGCAACTTGCCGAGGTTGAAAATTTAGTCAATGAAGAAATTTTGAAAGCCGTTGACGTTGAAATAAATCATATGAACATTGATGACGCGAAAAAGTTGGGCGCAATGGCATTGTTCGGCGAAAAGTACGGCGATATTGTCCGCGTCGTAAGCGTCGAAGATTTTAGCTGTGAACTTTGCGGCGGCTCGCACGTAAAAAATATTGGGCAGATTGGCAGATTTAAAGTCGTCAGCGAAGGTGGCGTAGCGGCTGGCGTCCGTCGTATTGAGGCGATAACTGGTCGTGCCGCGATTCAAGATGCGAATCATCAGACGCAACTTTTAAATTCCGTGTCAAGTTTGTTAAAAGTTCGTGCTGATGATGTACCCGCGCAGGTTGAAAAAATTTTGATTGAAGATAAAAACTTGAAAAAGCAACTTGATGAAGTTCACGCCATTAAAGAAAGAGCTGAAGCGCAAAAACTTTTAATGGGCGTCGAAGAAATTGGCGCGATTAAATTTTTATCTGGCGTTGCACAGGCTCGCGATATGGACGAACTTAGAAACGCCGTTGACTTCCTGCTTGATAAACTTGATACAGGCGTTGTCGTACTGGCGGCGGTAAATGACGGCAAAGTTAATCTCGTCGTCAAGGCTGATAAAAAAGCCGTTGCACTTGGCATTCACGCTGGAAAAATTGTCAAGGAAATTTCAAAACTTATCGGCGGCGGCGGTGGCGGTCGTCCTGATATGGCACAAGCTGGCGGCAAAAATCCTGACGGTATACCGAAAATGCTTGACGCGGCTAGAACTTTAATTAAAAACGTCGAAAAATAATTTTTAAAGAATTGAATTAAAAAATCTCCTACGAATCATTCATAGGAGATTTTATTTTTGTACGAAATTTTTATCTAAATAATGAAGTTAATTTATAAGTATTTCACGACAAAGATTATAGCAATTATTGGAATATTGCTCGCCCATAGCTTTTGTAAGTTTAAAACCAGTGTATGCAGCTATACCTTGTCCAATTATTGGAATATATTTTGTAACAGTTTTTTTACCAATGGCTTTTGCACCATATTTTGTTAAAAACTTTAAAATTCCTTCTTTTGTAACGTATGCAAAAACTTCATTTGCAAAACCGCTTAATGCGACATAATGTGAAAAATCGGAAGAATTTACATTGTCAAGGCTGTACCGACTCCGCAACGACGAAAACATTTTAATCATTAAGCCAACGTCAGCCGCAATATCTAATCCTGGAACTGGAACTAAACCAGTGATAGCTGAACCTGCCGCATAATCTTCAATAGACGATTGGCAATTAGATTTGATTTGATTAAGCTGGTCAAGTGATGCTATTCTGAATCCTGGAATATTAATCATATTAAATGCCTCCTTAAAAATTTGGATAAGGCATTATAAAAAAAAAAAATGATTGTCAAGAAAATT
Organism: Selenomonadaceae bacterium; assembly: GCA_017445435.1. Lineage (GTDB taxonomy): Bacteria > Bacillota > Negativicutes > Selenomonadales > Selenomonadaceae > Quinella. The sequence goes on from JAFSUE010000223.1 coordinate 3,228, forward strand.
TCTAATAATTTGTAAAAATTTTTTCTTAATATTTATCAATTTTTATCGTATAATGAGTGAAAATAAAAATTCAAAAAAAGAAAGGAAGTCATGAAAATGGCAAATCGTAAAGAAAATTTGAAAAAAATCAATGCCGAACTTGAAATGCTTAGTGATGATGAGCTTGACGCAGTAGCAGGCGGAACTTATCTTGAGAGTGCAGACGACGCGAAAAGGTTTAACGCACTCGGCGTAAAAATTTACGATAACGACATTATCGGTATTCCCGTACTTATGCACGAGGAATTTGTAAAACTTCGTGACGCTTTCAAAAATTATGGCGTTATCATCAAAGATAATGGCGGCTTGATTAACCAAAACCAGTATTTCATCAATGGTAAAGAAGTTTCGCGCGATGAAGCTTGGAAACACATTGAAAATCAGATTAAGTAAAAATTGTTTTTAAATCTTAAATTAAAAAATCCCTTCGATTATTCGTCGGGGATTTTTTTAGTTTGAAAAGAAAAGTTTTTTTGTTATAATTTTTAAAATCTAACAATAGGGAAGAAAATTTATGTCAAATGTTGTGACGATTAGCGGCGTGAAAAAACTTTACAAAATGGGCAGTGAAACAGTCGCGGCAT
>JAFSUE010000224.1 GCA_017445435.1 Selenomonadaceae bacterium
AACGCGCAACTTTCCGCATAAATTATATATTCATTGGCGCGGGTCTTTATAGTTGCTAAAAAATTTCTATCTAAAATTCCTTCGTAGTAGTAGTACGCCGTGCCGTCGTCGACACCTAAAAATTCTTCACAATCGCCGCTAGGTTTAACGTACTTTGTCCGCGTGTCAACTTGCCATACGTAAGCGCGAATTTTTTCAATGTCAAGATTTTCATTCAATTCATCATCTATAAAAATTTGTTCGCCGATTTCATAAAAATCAAAACTGCCGCCAGTACCTTCAACTTTGCCGTAACCGTCGATAACGCGCTTGACACGTTCCGCAGTTATCGTTTCGGCATAGTCTTCCATTTCTACCAAAATAAATTTTCTGTTGCCGCCGTCTGCCTTATTCAAATTTAAAACTGCGTGCGCCGTCGTACCACTACCAGCAAAACTATCAAGCACGATTGAATTTTTATTTGTCGCCATGTCTACAAGATATTGAATTAACTTCGTAGGTTTTGGAAATGAAAAAGGCGATACGTTATCAAAGTAACTAGCAAGTTCCGTTTTACCTGTTCGCGTTCGTCCAAAACGTTCATCAACAAGCAAATTTCGTGGAATAACGCCGCCTTCCTTTTCATAATTTTTTGTGTAAACGTAAGGGTAATTAAAAACTAATTCATTGTATCTTTCCAAAACGGTTTCTTTTGACCATCTCCACCGAGCACGTTTCACTTTAGGATTTTTATGTTCAACAGTATAAATTTTTCCGTCCGTACCAATTATTGGGAAATCCAAACTTTCTTGATAGCCAAGACTTTGTTTGTCTAATCTTTCTAAACTATAACGTCTGCCGTCAGAATCAACGCGGTTATAACTTGTAGAAACTTTTGCGCCTTTGTCGTAATTGAATTTGCACGAAGAAATATTTTTCGCGTAAACAAAAATATTTTCCGTATCACAAGCAATTCCGTTTACGTCATTAGCGCCGCCGCTTTTACTTTTCCAAATCATATTTGAACAAAAATTTTGATGCCCAAAAATTTCGTCGCAGATTAATTTTAAATTGGCTTGTTCGTTGTCATCAATGGAAATAAAAATAGCGCCGTCATCAGCAAGCAAGCGTTTTAAAAGTTTCAAGCGCGGGTACATCATACAAAGCCATTTATCGTGGCGGCTGAAGTCTTCGCCTTCGCGCCCGACGACTTGCCCGAGCCATTTTTTAAAGCGCGGGTCGTTGACATTGTCATTGTAAATCCAGCCTTCATTGCCTGTATTGTACGGCGGGTCAATGTAAATACATTTTACGCGGCTTTCATAGACGGGCAACAAAGATTTCAGCGCTAAAAGATTATCACCGTGTATTATTTTATTTTCTGTATCGCCGCCGAAATTGTACGAATGATTGAGTACGTGGACAGGTACGGCTGAATCGTAGTTTACAATTTTATCTTTACCGCTCCAATTAAGCGTAGGCAAAAATTTTCACCCCTTCATTACGCATTCCTAATTAGTTTAAATTTTTTCCTACAGATAATTGAACGGGCTAACAGGTTCGCCGTCTAAACGTACTTCAAAGTGGCAATGTGGACCAGTAGAATTTCCAGTCGAGCCGCAGTAAGCAATAACGTCGCCTTGATTTACGTACTGCCCAACGTCGACAGCTAAACTTTCATTATGACCGTACAAAGTGACAATGCCGCCGCCGTGATCGATCATAACAGTATTTCCATAGCCGCCAATCCAGCCAGCGTGTGAAACAATGCCACTTTGTGCCGCGTGAATCGGCATTCCATAATCTCCGCCGATGTCAATTCCGCTGTGAAAACGTTGTCCGCCAAAAATTGGGTGGTTACGCCAGCCGAACTCTGAAGTTATTGGACCAGTAATTGGCCATATCATAGCGCCAGAATTTGTAGCGGGAACGTAGGCTTGGTAACTGCCGTCGTCTGAACTTTCATAATCGCCAGTGGGTTGATACGCCGCTTGAGCTTGACGCGCCGCCTCTTCCTGTTGACGCCGCGCCTCTTCAGCCGCCGCACGATATTTGCTTTCTTGAATCAACTGGGCAACTTGATTCGACGCCGCTATCATTTCATCGTACTGCTTATTGTAAACGTCCTTGTCATTTTCCATCATATCAATAAGCGCCTGTTGTTCAGCAACTTTTTCAAGCTTAATATCTTTAGCGTCCTCCGCAATAAGCGCCTGTTCAAATTGTACGCGCCGATCTTCTTCAAGTTGCCGCCCAATTTCTTGAATTTCATTTCGATAGGCGATAACTTGATTGACAAGTTCAGAATCTTGCATCATCACACGTTTAAGCAAATCCATTCGCGTGAGGAAGTCGCTAAAATCTTGAGCGCCAAACATTACGTCGAGGTAGGAAATTTGCCCATTAATATAAATGTCACGAACGCGCCTTTCAAGTTTTTCATGCTTGACGTTGTAGTCATCTTCTGTAGCAAGCAGTTTAGCTTCATTTTCTTCAATGCGAGCAAGTGTTTCATCAAGCGTAGACTGTTTTTGTTCGTAATCGGCAATGGCAAGTTCAGCCTCTTCATCAAGTACGCGCTTAATTTCTGAAACAGAATCGATTTTAGCTTGAATGGCATCGACGACAAGCCGCGCTTCCTCTGCCGCCGCGTCGTATTCAGCCTTTTGACCTTCAAGCTCTTCAATTTCATCTGCGAAAACTACTGAATGCGCCAATAGCATTATCGCAAATATTATGTGCAAAATTTTTCGCATTAGCTTACCTACTCCCTATTAACTACACCCTACACCTTAAACTTGCAAAAATCTTTTCAGTGAAACGGTACTTCCCAAAATTCCGACGAAAATTCCCGCGCCAATCAGCGAAATTGTCAAGTAATTCATAAATGGATATTGTTCGACCATTGGGAAAAATGCCAGCGTTGTATAAATTTTTGTCTCCATTGCCGAATAAAAATTCCGCAGGGCAAATGCGCTAAGTATGCCGCCGATTATTCCAAGTCCAATTCCTTCCAGTATAAACGGAATGCGTATAAACCAATCCGTTGCGCCGACGTATTTCATTATCGCAATTTCTTTTCTCCGTGCAAAGACAGTAAGCCGAATTGTATTTGCAATGATGAAAATTGTTGCAACGGCTAAAATTACAGATAAGATCGCGCCGAAAACTCTAACTAAGTGCGTCAAGTTGAAAAGGTTCGACGCCACGTCTTGACCGTACTTGACTTCCTCAACGCCGTACAAATCGGCTATCGCGTCCGCCGTCGACTTCACATAATCTGCAGAAGTTACCGTCACGAGAAAAGAATTTGGCAATGGGTTTGATTCGCCAAGCGCGTCTAAAATTTTTTTATTGTCGCCAAGTCTGTCCTGCAAAATTTTCATGGCTGATTCTTTCGGCACGTACTCAACCGCTGAAACTGTACGTAAATCGCGCGTCATTCGTTCAATATCGTCGCGTTCCTCCTTAGAAATATGATCGTTAAGGTACGCGGAAATTTGTACTTGACTTTCTAACGACGCCGCCATTTTCGTCATATTCATAACTAAAATCAAAAATACGCCGAGTATGAACAGTGACACGGCAACAGTTCCAATCGACGCAAAACTCATCCAACGATTCCGTATCATTGAAATTATAACTTCGCGGAAATAATATTCTATCGTCTGTAACTTCATAAAAAAATTTTCACCTCAAAATTATTTTCACAAAATTTTAGCGCGTATTATATCATTATTTTCTAAAAAATAAATGTAAAGTTCCGGCAAATTTATTTCAAATTCAAGCAATAAAAAAAGAGTGGATTTTTCGTCCACTCCAAAATTTTTATTGAAAGTTAGCGCGTCAACTATTAACTACTAACTACTGACTACTTACTAGCAATTATCCTTCATTGTTCCCAGTATGGAGATTGTAAAGGGTATCGCCGCCAAGCATACTGTAATTGACATCACCAGTATTAATATCGTTCGTCAAATTCTTATTCGCGCTATCATCCATTATAAGATAATCATCTGCAACATCAGCACTCCAGAAAGTATTGTCGCCGTCAAGCAAATCATCATTGCCGCCGCCGACTGCCCAATAATCGCTGTCGTAGGCAAG
>JAFSUE010000225.1 GCA_017445435.1 Selenomonadaceae bacterium
ATTCAGCGCGGCACTTACGCCGTTAAAATCTTTTCGACGCATTGACGCTTCAAAATCATCTAAACTTCTGTCAATGACTTGTTGACGATTGGATAAAAATTCGGCAGTCTTCCTTTCAAATTCTGCACGTTGACGCCGCATTTCACTAATAGAATTTTCACAAAATTCGTGAATAGCTTCGTAACGTTTGCGCGAAAGTTCCGCCTCATCAAAAGCTTGCATAACTGCGCCGTAGAACATATTATTGGCAACGTAGCCGACCATTGAGCCAATCGCGCCGCCTATGTACGCGCCCACTGGTCCAGCAATCGCCGCGCCAGCAACTGTACCTAACATACTGGTGACGCCAGAAACAATTACCGCTGAACCTTTTTCGCCAATTTCCCGCGCAAATTCAGTAGCCGTAATTTCGCCGTCAAGCAATCTTTTCATTGAAACGCCAATGTCATAAACCGCGCCAGCAACTTGGACGACGGTATTTGCATTTGAAAGATTTTTTAAACCTTTCGTGGCAACATTGCGCAGAACTTCATTTTGAATTTTCTTTTCAGCAATTTTCATTGCATCTTTGCAAGCGTCAGCAATAATTTCAGCGCCTTTTTTCTTACCGAAAGTCACGGCAGAATTTTTGCCCGTGTCGACCACAACATCAACTACGGCGTCACCAAATTTTTTTCGTCCGTCGATAACGTCACTGAAATTTACAACAATTTGGTTTCCAAGTTCAGATGAAACAATTTCCGTACCGCTTTTAATTTGGCGATTGACTTTGCGACTGCCGCGCCCTGAAGTTTTTAAAGCACGGTACATATTTTTGCCAACGTCATTTGCTAAGCGTTGACTATTTTTTTCAACGTAAGATTTTAATTGACCCTTCGCGCAATTAGCAAGCGCCGCTTTGACCTGTTCGACTGAATCGCCGCTACAAAAACTTTCAATGCTAGTCCGCGATAAAGTTTGAAGGGCGTTAAAAATTTCGTCACGAGTTTTACCGCGTGGAAATTGTGAGGCAACGTTATTTAATATTGCGTCTGCGTAGTGATTGGCGATCCACCGCGCAGTTTCATAGCCGCCTTGAATTAAATGTTGCTGATAATCTTGACCATTGATAACGGCGTCAATTCCTGCGTCACCAATATTTTTTATGCGTTCAAGAAATTTTTCTTTTTCAGCATAATTTGGCAAACGTCCAGCAATGTTATTAAAGGCATTGTCGAGTAAAACTTTTGCGCCGTCTGAAATTTTTTCATTCAGCTGAAAAATTTCTTCATCCATAAACTTCACCTTCCCTTCACGATTTCATTTTATTACAAGAATTTTAAATTGTGTTGTTCTGCGGGAACAGTTTATTAAAATTTTTGTTTAAGTAAAAAATATACACGCAAAATTTATGTGCATTTTACTCATTCCAATTTAATTGTGTCAATAAAAAATCTGCGCGTCCGATTAAAGACTACGCAGTTTTTTTACATAAATTTATTTCAGCTGTTTATCCTTCCAATTTTTCATCCATTCATCCATATTTTGGCGAATCAACCCCCATAAAATTTCGGGGTCATTGTAAATCGCCTTGCAGTAGCGAATAAATTTGCCGCCGATAAGTTTGCCTACAACTTCGCTCAAAGTACTAACTGCCATTCGCACGACGACGATTAAAATTATTGAGATTTTAAAGCCCAACACCGTTATTGCAATGCCGCCAAAAAGTGGTAGCAGGAAAATCATTGCAAGTTTTATCGCGATAAATGAAAAAATTACGCCGATTGTAGTTTTGCCTATTCGCAAGAAAAGTTGCGCGTGTTCGTGCAAAAAATTTCCAGTGTCGCGTAAAGCAATTTTCGGATGACGTACCATTAGCCAAAGAAATTTTCCTGTCCTCTGAGCGTAGTACTGCAAAAATTCGCCAAATTTTTGTAGCAATTTATTTATGTCCGTCGGAATACTTGTAACCGTCGCCATTACAGCTTGTGGGCTAAATTCTACGACGGCGCCGCGCAGTGAGCCAAGCGCTCCGCCCAAAAATGAAGGTGCTTTACCGACTGTACCTGCTATTGAATCTGGAATTGGCAACGCGGGTATAAACGCCGCAATGACGTACAAAGTTATTGCAAGTACGCGCCCAACTATCATTGCCAAGAAAAATTTTATCACGGCTTTAGGATTACGCCTGAAAGCTTGAGGGAAACGGCGAATTCTTTTCGGCAATTTGTTGACAAGCGTACAGAAAAGTTTGTCGCCCGCGCTAGGAAATTTTTCAATGCCAACGTCTGGCGGAAATTCTACTTTTAATCTATTTTCTTCTTCGAGTTGGTGCGAAAGGATTATCATTTTTTGGAAGGCGTTAGAAATTGCAGTTTCGCCAGCTTTTTCCAATTTTTCACGTTCCGAATCAAAAGAATAGGTATGTTCCATCATCGCCGCGAATTGTTGAGCTAATAACTTTTGTTTTTCGTCGCTGTCAATTTTTTTAGTGGTTTCCATCATCTGCATTAAGCGATTAGCCATTTGACGCTGATGGTTATCGTTATCATCAGCCTTCGTAGCGTGCATCATACGCTGAAAATTTTGTGCAAGTTTTTCCTGTTTATCGTTCGCATCACTCATTTAATCACCGCCTTTTTTAGTGAGTAGTGAGTATTAAAAACTACTAAATATTTACCACTTACTATAAAGGAGATAATTTTAGCTGTCAATCAGCGGCAAAAAATTTTTATGGCACGTGGTACGCATTCAATTTTAATTGGTAAAGCGTCGCCAATTTCGCCGTCAACGTCGCTAATCAATTCCGCCGTCGACGTTATCTCAAAACTTTTCGCCTGTACGTAAAAAATATTTTCGTCGTCGTCAACGCAATTCCCAGATAAAATTTTCTTCGTCAAAGTAAAAATTTTTCGCGGCGAACATTTTTTTATAGCAATGAAATCAAGTTTGCCGTCGTCAATCTGCGCGGCGTCAACAACTTTTTTCAGCCCAGCAACGGCGGGACTATTCAGCGTCAAAAATAAAAATGCGTCGACGTTAAAAATTTTTCCGTCAGCAGAAATTTTCAGCGGCACGGCTTTAAAATTTGGAATTTCGCCGAAACCGTGAATGTAGTACGCAATTTTGCCGAGAGAGTTTTTTTGACGCGCGTCAACTTCATGGGCAATGGACGTTAAAACGCCAGCGCTTGCAACGTTGATAAAATATTCGCGCCCATTCATCAAGCCTAAGTCAACTTGCCGCGTTCGATTGTCGGCGATAACGTCAAAATAATTTTCGTCGTCAGAAATTTGCAGGTGCGTGGCGAAATCGTTAGACGTACCACTACCGATAATTCCAACAGGCAAGTCAAAATTAAACTTCATCAGCCAATTAATAACGGCGTGTAATGTACCGTCGCCGCCAGCTGAAATTATTCCGTCGGGCTGAAAAATTTTCACGCATTCGGCAAATTCCCGCGCAGAATCATTCGGCGTTGTCCTGTACGTCGCCAGCAAAATTTTTCTACGTTGGAAGGCGTCAATAATTCCGTCCAGCTTACTTTTAAATTTCGCGTTGCCTGAGACTGGATTGTAAACCAATAAAATTTTTTTAAGCGGCAAGACGTTGCCCCTCTTCTAATAAATTATCGTAAGAATCAATGGCGTTTTGAAAACGCTGTTTTAAATCACTCAACCTATAAAGCCCGTCGCTATTTTGGCTAAGACCTTTTAACTTCAATTTAAAAATCATTGGCGGATTGTCAAGCGTCAGTGCGCTACGATCGCGAAGTTGATCTGTAGTTTGGTAGACAAGATACAATGACGCATATTCCGCGCCGCCGTTACCCTTCCATTTGCAGATGACAAATTTTGAACCGATAGGCGTTTTCTTTTCAATACTTTTCGGCAAAGAATATTCTTCAACGTCAAGCGCGGCTAAGACACTGGCAATATTTGAATCGTGACCGCAAAGAAAAGTAAATTTGCGTCCGTCAATGGAAAGTTCTTCATTCATAAGAGTTAAAAGCGGGTGTGCTACGTTGACTGCAACTGAAGGCGCAGTGAAAAGTACGTCGCCGTAAACGTCTTTAATTTTTGCAATGCGTTCCCATTCTTTAGCCGTGAGTTTATGACCGAAACCAGCTTTAACAGGGTCGCTTTCTTCGTAGTATTGAAGAATCAGCGCGTCACTTGCTGAATTGGCAAACTTAAGCGAACCTTTCATTGCGGGCTCTTTATTTACTTCCAACAAAATTTGAAGGTCATCATTGCGGAAGTGATTGAATTTATTTTCTTTAGCCAGTTTAGAATTTTTCAAGTCCAAAACTTTTTCAAGAGTTTTATATTCATTGCTCAATTTATCGTTAATGCCTTGCAAGCCAATTTTGCCGCCCATAGCGCTAATTTCTTGCATAGCTTTTTCACGGAAATTTTCATTAACAAAAGTCAACTGCGGATTAAAAACGGGATCCATTTTGTTTAACTCAAAATGACGTTCAACTTTCACGTTGGCAATGGGGAGCATACCGCTTGAAAAATATTGTGCCGTCGCTATAGTTCGTTGCATTGAATTTGCGTAAAAGCGAACTTCGCCTTCCTTCGGCAAATAATTTTCCGTCATAAGTTCTTCGTCAACCAACCATTGACGGAAATATTGACCCATCATTGTTTCAAGTTGTCCGCCACGCAAAGAAAGTTCACTAGCGGCTGAAGTCCATTTAAACCATTTGTGCGGCGTGATAGTTTCCAATACAGAGCCATTGCCTGAAAGCGGAGAGCGAATATTATGGCGGCTAAGAATTACCATTTCTTCCAGCTGATAATTGTTGCTGAACTTTGCCTGTACCGTGCCAGTCAATGCAATTAAAAAAGTTACAAAAAAAATTAACGACTTCTTAAACATAGCGTTGACCTCTTCCAATGAAAAAATTGAACCGTTTATAATTGTCAGCATTATGTGATAAATTTAGCGGCTTGTCAATGTCAAACTTAATGGAAGGAAAATTTTCATTGTTGCCGAAATTACACGCGAAAAAATTTTGGAGTGATGAAATGGTAAACGTAAAAGCACATATAAATAATATTGCGTTGTCACATACGATATTTGATTTGCCGTTCGCATTTATGGGCGCAATTTTAGCATCAAGCGGACGCGTGGAACTTTGGACATTATTTTTAATTGCGCTGGCAGTAACTTCAGGACGTGCGGCGGCATTAGCTATCGACAACTTAGCAGATTTAGAATTTGATAAACTTCAACCGCGTTTAGCATACCGCGCAATGGTTAAAGGCGAAATTTCGCGAAGGGAAGCAAAAATTTTCATCGGACTTTGTCTAATTATAATGGTCGTGACAGTCGCGCAGTTGCCGCCGATTTGTTTGCAACTTTTACCGCTAGCCGCTGTACCGTTCATAATTTATCCCTTCACGAAAAGATTTACTGGATTTTGTCACGTATTTTTAGGCGTAGCAATTTCAATGGCGCCAGCAGGCGGCTGGGTAGCGGCAGGCGGCGAAATTTTTTCTCCTGCAGTAATTTTTTTATGTTTAGCAGTAATTTTATGGATGGCGGGTTTCGACGCAATGTACGGCGCACAAGATGAAGAGTTCGACAAGTCACAAGGTCTTCACTCACTGGCTACGGAATTTGGCGCGGAAAAAGCTTTCTTCATCTCAAAAATTTTTCACGTACTTTGTGTAATTTGTTTTGCGGCAGTCGGCGTGACGTTGAATTTAGGAATTTTATATTTTGTAGGAGTTTTAATAGCGACTGTAACTTTGATTTACCAGCACAAAATTATAAGCCCAACAGATTTTTCACAAGTCACGCAAAAATATTTTATGCGAAATGGAATTGTTTCAGTAGCAATTTGTCTTTGCACGTGGCTAAACTTTTATTGAATTAAGAATGCTTAATGCGTAATTCGTAATGAAAAATCAAAATAGGAAGGGCGCGCAAGGACGCGCGCCCGCCCGCGCAAATCGCGGAATTTTCTTTTGCGCCAAAAGAAAAGAAGTTTATCAAAAAAAATTAAAATAAAAGATAAAAATTATTCAACACGCCCTAGCTACTAGCCAATATGGAGGAAGATTGATGCCGATTTATAACGCGCAGATTTTAAAAGTTGACGCTAAAGAAACGCGCAGGTACGCTGGTTTAATTCGTGCTAAAAATTTTGACGAACAAAATATCATTGACGCTTGCGACGACGCAGTTTTACTTTTAAACGTTCGCGGAATTTGGAAAATTTACGATTACGACGCGGAAAATTTTTTAGTGCAGTCGACGCCGCCTTTCAAGCTTGAAGGCAATTCAATCACTCGGCACTTGTCGAACTGCGAAAAAGTTATCTGTCTTGCAGTTACTGTCGGTGATGAAATTGAAAATGAAGTGACGCGCAGATTTAGCGCTGGAAAGTACGTCGAATCAGTTTTGCTGGACGCCGCCGCAACTGCCGCCGTTGAACAAGCCGCCGATTCTCTTGAAAAGGCTATTTCGCCGCAACTTGCTAAAGACGGTTTCAAAATGAAAATGCGATTCAGTCCAGGTTATGGCGATTGGACGCTTGATAATCAGCAAAATTTTTTCAATATAACTGGCGCGGCTGAAATTGGAATGACTTTAAGCAGTGCAATGATGTTAATTCCGCGTAAATCTATCACGGCGATTATTGGCTTGGAAAAAAATAAATTGGACGATAAAATTTCGCCCAATAAAAATTGTGCAGATTGTGAAAAATTAGATTGTCCTGCTCGGCTCTGAATTTTTTATTGAAAAGTCAACGTTAAAGTGATATACTGCGCGGCATTGGAAAGAGGTGAATTTTATATGTCTACGCTTAAAAAAATAGGATTCGTCGGCACTGGAATTATGGGCGCGGCTATGGCTGGTCACTTAATGGACGCAGGATTTGAAGTCAGCGTTTACAATCGGACGAAGGCTAAGGCGCAAAGTTTAATTGAGCGCGGCGCTAAATGGTGTGACACTGTCAGCGAATGCGCTAAAAATCAAGACGTTGTTATTTCAATCGTCGGTTACCCTAAAGACGTTGAACAAATTTATCTTTCAGCAGACGGCATTATAAATTCCGCGCAGGTCGGTACTTACCTTGTTGATATGACAACTTCATCACCGATTCTTGCTGAAAAAATTTTTAATGCGGCGAAAGAAAAAAATCTTCACGCGGTAGATGCTCCTGTAACTGGCGGCGACGTTGGCGCGAAAAATGCTACACTTACAATTTTAGTTGGCGGCGATGAGGAAGATTTCAACGCGTTAAAGCCCGTCTTTGAAGTTATCGGCAAAAATATTGTTTACGAAGGCGCGGCAGGTGCTGGGCAGAAAACAAAAATTGCCAACCAAATTGCCATTGCTGGAACTTTGGCTGGCGTATGTGAAGCATTTGCATATGCTAAGGCGGCAGGGCTTGACGTTGAAAAAGTTTATTCCGCAATTTCAACTGGCGCGGCGTCAAGTTTTCAAATGACTGGTGTTGCGCGTCAAGGTCTCGACGGTAATTTCAAGCCTGGCTTTATGTTAAAACATCTCGGCAAAGATTTAGCCATTGGCAACGAAACTTCGACTGCTTACGGCGCGTCATTGCCAATTTTGTCTATGGTCTTGCACGAAGTCCGCAAAATGGAAGAGGCGGGATTCGGCACTGAAGGTACACAAGCCCTTTTGAAGTATTACGACGTTTTATCTTGAGCGTCATTTTCATTTGAATTTTCAGCGGCAAGTTTAGTAGCTTTTTTAGCGGCGCACCGCGCCTTTGCTGCAGCACTCATTTTAGCGAGTGTTTCGGGACTAAGATTTTCGCGTTTATGTGTTTCTGAAAGTTTAGCTTTTGTCTCTTCGCTAAGATGTTTGCCGTACATAGGGTGATTTTCACCGCTCAACTTGGCGGACAACAGCGCCTTTGTTTCTTCGGTGTGATGTTTGCCGTAAAAATGATTTTTTTCGCCCATACGACTGGCAGACATTTTAGCTATTGTTTCATCACTAAGATTTTTGCGTTTATGTGATTCTGACATTTTAGCGCGTGCCTCATCATTAGGATGTTTGCCACTATTAGCTTTACTGATTTTTTCTTTCGTTTCTTCAGTATGACGTTTACCGTAAAAACCATTTTTTTCGCCTTTATTAGCAGCTGACAATTTAGCTTTTGTTTCAGGAGATGCTTTTTTACCTTTATTTGCAGGCGGCTTGCCATAATTAGGATTATTTTTTCCCTTCATTTTGGCAGACTGTGCGGCTTTGACTTCTTCAGTATGTGTTTTGCCGTACATAGGATTATTTTCACCGCTTATATCTCTTTCAAGTGCCGCTTTACTGATTTTTGCGCGGGTATCGTCGGATACTGTAATATGACCAATTCCGCCATGCGTTTTGTTGTAACCTTTAGGGTACACGCAGTCGAAAAGGTCTACCCAATATTTTTCGCGCTCATCAATATTTTCAGCGGAAATGTTTTTTTCGACAATCCACCAATCGCAATTTTCCCAGCCAGCTTGTTTAAGTTCAACATCGACAAACTGCTTGCCCTTTTTATGCTGACGAATGCGCGTATACACATTTTTTTGACGCGTTACGCCAACGTAAAATTTTTCCGTCGGCATGCACCAAATGACGTAAACGGCAAAGGGGATTGTTGATTGACAATCGGAATTTTTTTTGCTATCATTCACGTGTTAAAACTCCCTTCTTTTGTTTTGTTGTTTCAAACAAATTGTAGCAGGGAGATTATATTTTTGTCAAGGATTTAAATTTTTTAGTTAGGAGATGTAAACTAAAGTGTTAGAAGAATGGAAATCTTTCATAAGCCGCGGGAATTTTATAGATCTTGCCACAGGCATGGTGGTGGGCGCGTCGTTTTCGCAGATCGTTTCGGCGTTTACAAGCGATTTGCTCATGCCAATTTTAGGTTTGCTCGTCGGAAAATTAGACTTTTCCAGCTACTACCTTAATTTGTCAAGCGTCGAATATGCGTCATTGGCAGCAGCTAAAGAGGCAGGCGCACCAGTTATAGCTTATGGCTCATTTATAAATACGTGCTTGGACTTTTTAATTGTAGCAACTGCAATATTTGTCCTTATTAAGCAGGTCAACCGCTTGTTGCCGAAAGCGCCTGAACCAAAAGCACCGCGTACTTGCCCGTACTGCAAAGAAACAGTAGCAGACGAAGCGACGAAGTGTCCGCATTGCGCGTCCGATATTGCAGGGAAATAGCTAAAATTTTAGGTGAATGATATGTTCAAGAAAATTTCTTTACTTTTGGCGGCGATTATAATTTTTTCCTGCAGTCAAGCATTGGCGGCGGCGGACGTTAAGCCAATTTTCAACGGCGACGAAAAAGCATTTATCAATACTTATAATGACGTTGCTAAAAAGTTGGGGCTTACGACGTATAAAAAAGAGCCGTCCCAACAAGAAGGCGACGTATTCAGTTTTGAACTTACTGAAAACGCGGACAGCGCTTTTATATTGATTCAGCGCAAAGGCAAATCTATCACAAAATGCGGACTCTTGACTGTCGATAAAGCGCTTGCCGAAAAAACTTTTAAAGCGTGGCTTATGGTTTGCGGCTTGACTGACGCAGAAATTAATGTTGAGCCAGTCTTCAATGCAGATGATACGAACGTTAAATTGTACTGCGCGGCATTGAAAGGCAATGTCGATGTCAAAACCTTTGCAACGGAAGGCGAAAATAAAGAAATGTTTTACACGGTCATAGTGGCTGGAGACGAACAAAAATAAATCTGTAGCATACAAAAATTTTTCAGCGATTGGAATTTCAATTTCAATCGCTTTTTTTGTGGCTTGAATGTACAATTGCAAATTTAACTTTCAATATCCGATTGAAAATTAAATTTTGTTCAAGTTATTCAGCGTCAAAATTCTGGCTAAAGTTCCATACACTAAGAAATTCTTGTGCTAATTGGTACAGGGATTTTTTATTTGAAAATTGCAGTTAGTTTCGGGCAAAATATATTTTCTGCGCGGAAAAAAATTTTTTATCTGACGGCTAAAACTGAATTGAAATGTTTGAAATACTACGATATAATTTGAATGATTCAGTTTGAAAATTTTTATTTTGAAAATTTTTTTAAGGAAATATTGTAAACGTCGAATAAATTTTGAGGGGAGTTGAGACTTTCAAAAATTTTTTTTACATTAATTCGATTTTAACTTAGCTTTTAGCTGTTAGCTTGCGGCTTTCACAAAATACTAGAAGCTAAGAGCTATGGGCTAACTTATCCTATGAGAGGAGCGATTATCATGGAAGAGAAAATTTTAAATAATCAAGCTACGCTGTCATTCAATTTGCAACGTTTTGCAGTCGAACTTGATAACGGCGTATACAAACATAACATTGGCACAGATGACGACGCAAAAACTATTACTTGCTATTTCACAAACATTACAGATTTTGATAAAACGGCAACTGAAACAGACTTAATCAGCGTAAGCGGCGACACTATAACGGTTGGCGGCGTTTCAGTCAAACTTTCCGCCGAATCAGACGGCTCAATTTATTTCAACGGCACGGCAACAAAAGAAAACGGCGAAATGACCTCCATTGAAGTCACAGGAATTAAAATTAATGGAATTTCAGCTGAAGTCAACGGCGTTACTTACACCGCTGATTCCACGTCCTCAACTATAACTTTTGACAGTGAAGACAAAAATAAAACTTCGATAAGCAACAATGTTGCAATTTCTGTTAGGCAGACGGCTAAATCTTTTACCATTGCTAACGGTACGACCGCAACCATTAATGACGTTGCATTCAAAAGCAATGTAGCGAACGGCGGCGTTAGTTTTGGCAAATATTCTGTTTCCGACGTTAAATTGACTGGTTCATTTACTATCGGCGACGGCAAGCAATATTTAAACTTAAACATTAACGATGTTACCTATTCTGGCACTGGCAAAATTGATATAACCAACAGCGCCATCACTCTTTCAGGCGAAGTGACGGCAGAATACAACCTCGATGATCAAGTTTATAAAACTGACAAAACTGACACGACGCTTGATGCAACTTTTGAAATTGCTAAAAAAACTTCATTAAAAATTGACGGCATTACTTACGCTACTCCAAAAAAAGATATTGGTAGCATAAAAGTTGAGAATGAAACCGTTACAATTATAGAAGGAACTATAACTATAGGTGATAACGAACAATCCCTTAAAGCTAAAGAATTTTTAGTTAATGACGAAGCAGATGCAACTTTTATGGCTAAAAAAGATGAAAGTTTTATTATTAACGGAATCACCTATAAAGCCACATCAAATAATGCAGAAATTAACGTTGCTGACGGAGAAGTTAATTTGGACGGCGTTTTTTCGGTAACTCTCGAGAAAGGCGAATTCATTGTATTAGATGGAATTACTTGTACTGCCGATGAAAACTCTGGCATTACCTTTACTTATGATTCTGATAATGGCGAATTTACCTTCAGTGGCAGTTTAAAGCTGGAAGGTAAAAAACTTACTTTTATTGTCAATGGAGTTACCTATGATTCAGCAAGTAAAAATAATTGCTCCATTGAATTCACTAATTCAATTATAACTTTGGCTGGCGATTTTGCAGTAGGCGCTGAAGATGAATCTTTAAGCGGAAAAACTTTTTCTACAACGTCAGGCGAAAGTACCTTTAATCTCAAAAGCGGTGATACTGGCGTTAAAGTGAATGATGCCACGTACACGGCAGGTTCAACAGACACGCTTACACTTAAACAACAGACTGGCGATGTTATACAAGTAGACGGCAGCGGCGCAAAAATTATTGGCACTGGTAATTTCCAAGTAGCTACCAACACTCCTATAGAAATTAATAAAGTAAAATTTGAAGGCACTAGCGAAAATTATAATTCAAGTACGATTAACTTTACAGACGAAAGCACCGTTAAGCTGGAAGATACGTTTACTGTTGACGTTGGGTCGAATGTTAAAAATTTTACAATCTCCGATGATTCGTATGTTGAAGGATCGACTTTCAATGTTAAAAGCGACAACTCGGCAGTCAGCATTGACGGCGTAACTTATTCTGGCAACGGTACGGTTGAAGTTGAAAGCGACGTTATCAATTTGTCGGGTACGTCACTTACTGTTGGCGACAGCGCTAAAAGTGAATCTCTCAACAATAAAAAATTTTCCACAACTGGCGACTGCGCGGCAAGCTTTAATGTTGCTAAAAGCGACCAGGTCACAATCAACGATGAAACGTACAACGCCAGCAGTGATAACAGTAACGTTTCTATTGATAAAGACGGAACGACGTTGCAAGGTTCATTTAACTTCGACGAGGACGACGAAAAAGAAAGAGTTTTCAACATAACTTCTACATCTGACGCAGTTTATGGCGGCGTGACTTATAAAGGCGACGGCAAGGTTACTATTGAAGGTTCAAGCGTTACC
>JAFSUE010000226.1 GCA_017445435.1 Selenomonadaceae bacterium
TCCATATTGTTAAGTGAACCGTCGAGCGTCAAGAAAACTGTTGTCCGTGAAAATTTTGTATCTGCGGCAAAATGTATCGTCGGGAAGAATGAATCTATCTGGTTGAAATGCGCTTCACCTGTGCGAATATCAAAGACGCTGTTTGCATAAGTCAACGTACCGCCGCGCTTAACGCTTATCGTTCCTGAAGTTTTTGGATGCCGCGTCGTACCTTCAAAGTGCGCCGAGCCAGTCAAGTACATATCGTACAAGTGGGAACTGTAAAATCTAAACTTATCGCCAAGATTTATTGAAACGTCCAAAAGAATATTCGGCAATGGATCATCAGAATCTGGAATTGTCGGTATGCCGATTGTACATTTATCTAAGTTGACATTCCCTTCAAGTTTCGGCAGATAACGTCCGCTGAATCCTTGAACTTCGCTAACGGTAAATTCCGCGTTCAATGGACCGTTGAAAAAATTGCTCCGAATGTCTAGCGCGTTCATTTTCAAGTTGAAATTATAATCGCTAATCGCGAAATTTGCAAAGTTAAATCCACCAGTTAAATTAAAATTTCCTTTACCAACATTGCCAGTAAAATTTTTAATGTCGAATCGGTCATCTTTAAACTGCGTGGAAATGTTCAAATTCTCAATCGGCGTCGACATAAACTTTAACTTAACCGTGCCGTCGTCAACTACAAATTTTCCGTCAATCTTCGGACGTGCAAGCGTTCCCGTGACAGTTAAATTGCCGTCAAGTCCGCCAGTCGCCCAGTCAACATATTTGTCGAAGACTGGAAGTAAAGTTAAATCGGCGTCATCAAGTCCAATTTTCAAATTCATTTGTTTAGAATTATCGCCAGGATCAATGTATAGCGCTTGTACTGGAATTGTGCCTTTAGCGCTTGCCTTGTAAATGTTATTGGCAATTTGGCGTTGCACGAAAAGTTCTTGTACGTCGAAAGTCCAATCTTTGAACAGTACGTGAGCTTTAAGCAAGTCGAAAGCCGCGCCGTTTACACTGCCCGTCGCCGTTAAAGTTCCTTCACCAGTTGGGTCTTTGACAGTTCCGCCAATTTTCGCGTTAATGTCAGTCGTACCTGTCAAGTTCAAATCCAATCTTGCACCAGCGGCGAACATTCCCAGCGATAAATTTTTCGCGGCAAAGTCTACGTCGATAACGTCAGATTGATCAATCTTCCCGTGCAAATTAAACGTTCCAGTGTCGCCCTGCTTGCCGTTGAACTTATTGAAGTGCAGTATATCGTTTGAATGCGTAATTTCCAATTCAACGTCATGAATATCATAATCGCCAATCGCGCCTTTAGAAATATTTCCTGTCAACTGCGCGTAAATATTGTTAGCCGTACCGTTTAACTTAACGGAACTATTCAGCTTGCCAGTAATTGGTAAATCTTTATTAGCCAGCGTCAACAACGCGGGAATGTCAGCATTTTGCAAATCTATTGCGCCGTTCATCGTTTTAGCGTCCCAATTAATAACGAAGTCCATATTAAAAAATCCGTCGCCTTGATTGAACTTGAAGTCGTCCAAACTAATTTGCGAATTGGTCATTTCAACCTGTCCATTGACGTTTGTTAAGTCAATGCCGTTAAGAATCAGTTCAGGCGAAATAAATTTTCCTATAAAGTGCGGCGCGTCAACCGTACCTTTGAGGACGCCTTCAAATGTGCCGTGACCTTCCGCCATGTAACCTTCAGGAAATTGATTCTGAAAACGTTTCAAGCTAATGTCTTGACCTTCGACAACAAAATCTAAAGCGCCAGTCGCCTTGTCAAAAGTTCCGTCTAATACGGCGTCAATCATCGGCGAAGTTACATAAAAGTTTTGCAGTCTAAGTTTATCGCCCTCGAAAAAGTAATCGCCTTCCATGCCCGTGATTAAAATTCCGTTGTAGCTACCGTAATGAAGATTGGCATTGCCGACAACGTTGGGATTGTCAAGCGTCCCCGTGATTTTCAATTTATTTGTAAGGTTGCCTGTAATTTTTTGGTCAGGCGCAACTAAAGCTACAATATCTTCAAGGCGTGCATCTTTCGTATCAAGTTCAAGGTTGATTCGCTTATCGCCAGTCAAGCCAACTGAACCTGCGCGGGTCTGCCAAATAATTTTGCCGCCTTTCTCCAATCGAAATTCATTGACGTTAATTTCATCAAGACTGCCAGCCACGTCAAGTTTAATTGAGTCGTAAGGTTGCTTAAATAAAGTTCCCTTAAAGCCGCCGCGCGTGGAACTGTCAACCGCTGAAAGTTTCAACGCAATTTGCGGATTTGAAATATTGCCGTGAACTTCGCCGCTTAAATCTGCCAAGCCGCTAACTTCTAACTTGTCGCTGAAATGTTGCAAGCTAGTCAAGTCGACGTGTGACGCGTAAAATTTCAAGTCAAGCGCCGTACCGTTAGCTATCGTGCCTTCAACGCCAACTGCGCCATTATTAGGCAAAATGGCGTTAAGGTTATCAATCTTCAAAACTTTTGCGTCGTAGTAGAAGGAAAGTTTAGCGTCGTCGACGTTAAAGCCTTGATAATCTGCGCGGTAAGTTTCAGCGCTACCGAAAATTTTCAACTTCGACGTGTCAGCGCCTTCACCGTTCAAGGCAACGTCAGCAGAAATTTTACCGTTAAAGTCAGCGTCTGAACCAGCAAAATTTAAAATCTGCGCGGCGTCGATACCGTTAGCCTTGACGTGGGCGTTGTACTGCAAAGTTGGCGCGTAAATTTCAACTTCGCCGTTAAGTCGTCCGCCGAAAGTTTCGCCGCTAACGTCAGTTAAATAAACTTTATCGTCAAAATAATTTACGTGAGCTGAAACGTTGCCAGCTGAAATATTTTCGTAGGTAACGTAAGGCGAAAAAATATCCGCCTCAACCTGCGGACTTTTAGCCGTGCCAGTAACGTGCGCTGTAAAACTTGCCGCGCCACCGACACCAATATTTCCCATAATCGCCGAAGGTGCAAAGCTGTCTGATTCGGCGTAAATATCAAAAAAAGGCTCGTCTGCATTGGTACGAACTTTGCCGTTAGCAGTCGCCGATTGCCCATTAGCCGTAGCAGTAGCGTTGAATCTAACTTCGCGTTCGTTCAAAACGACGTTGCCGTTAATATTTGCAATTTCAGTATCTTCAAGCCTAACCGCGCCGTTGCGAACATCGCCCGTTGCAAGGTACGTTAAAAGTTCCCCGCGCCGTGTGACGTAAATTTTAGGGCTGTCCACCGTTCCGCCGTGAATCGTCAACGAATCGGGCAACGTACCTTCGGGAATGTACGGTAAAACTTTCGCAATGTTGACCGTATCAACACGCGCTTGAATGGCTTGATTATCAGCGCCGACGATACCCGCCGCGTTTACGTGCGAACCTAAAACTTTAGCGTCAACATTTAAGTCAATCGCGTTTAAGTCCGCGCAGTCAGCATTAGCGGCAATTTCAGTGACGGAAATTTTTTTACCGTCAAATTCAGCGTCAATGGAACTGTCAGCTACAGTAATTTTCGCGTCAAAATTACTTTCGCCTTCGCTTGTCAATTTAATGTCGTTGACGTTCCATGAATCGTCGCCGCGCTTTTTAAGATTGACTTTAGCGCCAGAAATATTTATTTCGTCAATAGCGCCAGCCATTTCGTCGTACAGACTAAGCAACTTAAAAGTAACTTTCGCTTCGTCCGCCGTTGCAATGTGTTCAGAATTTTTATCGAAAACTTCAATATCTCTAATTGTGATTGAACTGCCAAGAAGTTCAGAAAAATTTAATTCGTCAACGTCGACACGACCAATTTTAATTTCCGTGCCGATAATGGCGCTAGCCTTTTCTTCTGCCTTCGTTACGACATCTTGTATAAGTGCTTCGCGCTGTGAATTTATGTAAAGTCCACCAGCAAGCGCAAAGGTACTTAGCACGCCGCCGATGACCTTCACAAATTTTTTCACTGTAAAATTCCTTTTGGATAGAAAAAAATTCTACAAGCTAAAAGCTAAAACCTAGTCAGAAATGACAATTACATCTTCAGGATTTTCAGCGGGTTTATCAGTTTCACTTGGACTGGTATAGTTCGAGTCTGTAAGGTCAATAGTTACGACAGGTGCAGGAGTGTCCATTACAGGTTCAGTTGATGCGTCAGGAACGACAGCCGCTTCTTCACGTGCCTGCTGTGCAGATTTGCCAGCCTCTTCAGCGGCAACGTAACGCGTTACGTCAATTCCTACTGGAATTCCCATAGCTTTATCAAGTGCCGCCTTCGCCGTATTGTAATTGTAAAGCGCCGTATAATAATTTGTCTTAGCTTGCGTCAATTTGTCGGATGCGTCCATAACGTCTAAGTTTGTACCAACGCCAGCGGCATAACGTACTTGCGCAATGTGATAATCTTCCTCCGCGCTTTTAATGGCAACTTGTGTTGTAGCGATATTTTTTTCAGCCGCATGGAGTGTAAGGAAAGCTGATTGTACGTCAAGCTGAATTGATTCACGAGTCGCGGCAGCTGTTTCCTGCGCATCGACAAGAGCCGCTTCAGCTTGTTTAATTCGCGTTGCAGTAATTCCGCCGTCAAAAACATTCCACGACGCATTTAACCCAACGGACCAAGATTCACCGTCAGAATTGGGCTTGAATGGAAAATCATTTGACGCAATGCCAACAGAGCCAACGGCGCTTAAAGTCGGCTTGTAACCGTCTTTAGCGGAGCGGATATTTGATTCAGCGCGTTTGACAGCATAATCAGCGGCGGCAACGTCAGGGCGATTATCCAGCGCGTAAGCCGTGCAAGTCGCCAAGTCCAAATTATATTTATTGTAAGTCAACGTGTCCTGCGGATGAATAATCGTATCAGCAGGCAGTAAAATGAAATTGTCAAGCGTCGCAATGGCAATGTCATAATCATTTTGCGCATTAACTAAATTTTGTTGAGCATTAGCCAAACGAACTTCAGAGGCAAGTATATCAGCCTTCGCAACTGTACCTGCGCGGAATTGTGCGTTGACGTGCTTTAAATGTTCTTGAAGTGTTGCAACATTTTCTTCAGCAACTTGAATTAAATTGCGGCATTGCAGGATATTGAAATAGTAAATCGTTGCTTGTTGACGAACAGATTGCAAAGTATTTTCCAACGTCAAATCAGCGGCGTTGAGACCGTAACGCGCGGCGATTCGACCTTCCTTGTACGTACCTGCAATGTCAATAGGAACATTAACTGATGCTGATTCGCCAAATCTGCGGTGCTTGCCGTCAGGATATGTGCTTGAATTTGCAGGACCGCCGCCAAGACCCCAGTTGCCACTTACACTTACAGTCGGTGTAGTTTGACGCCGTGCTTGTCTTAAAGACCAATAGGCAGATTCGCGGCTGGCGATTGACTGTTTAATTACGCGGTTATTGGCTAAGGCACGCTGAATAGTTTCGTCTAAGTCCAAGTTAATTTCAGGCGCCGCCTCTGCAGAAAATGTCAAACTCATAAGCCCTAAGGCTACGGCTACTGCAAATTTCTTTAAGCGAAATTTCTTTTTGATTCGATTGTACAAACTCACTGTATTACCCCTCCATATTAGCTGTTAGGAAAAATAATTACGCATTACGCATTCCTAATTCCTAATTAAACTAAAATTCTTGTTTAATGCCAAGATAAGCCGCCCGCTCATCTCTATGATTTATATCGTGCCATTCACCCAAAATATAAGTTGAATCGCTAATCTTATACTGCGTCTTCAATCTAAGTTTAACGTCGTTAATGTCATAAGCTTCAGCGGAAAATTTCCATTTATTGCCAGCGTAAGCATCAAGCCCAATTCCAGGTTTACCTGCCACAATTCCTGCACGTGCGCCGAAATCTGTACCGAATTTTTGTCCAACTTGCGCGTTTAACTTCGTACCGTCACCAATACTTTCCGCGCCAATGTCAAAGGACGTGTTGCCGCTAGTTATGTCAACATTAAAATTTGTTTTCCAGTTCGACGCGCCGCCGCTATAAAGTACATCAACAGACGGCGTAACCTCAATTTGTGACACGGTATCGGAAACGCCTTCAACTTTACCTAAAATATTATCAGCGCGTTCAGTAATACTGCGGGCATTGCTTATCGTAGCTTTAAGGTCATCAGCAACCTTTTGGTCGCTTACAACTTTATCCATACTTTCTGCCATATGCGCAACGTTTTGCGTAGTATCGGCAATATTTTTTAGCGTCGTCCTTAAATCTTCAGCAGTCTGCGGATCGCCAGCAAACTTGTCAATATTTTGCGTCATATGTTCAACGGTTTCCATGCTCCTGTTCATGCTAGCTAAAATGCCGTTCATCTGTTCAACCATTTGATTGACGTTGCCTTCATTGTTTTGCGCCATTCGATTAAACGTCGCCATCATACCGTTAAGATTTTCGGACGCATTCTTCAAATTATCGCTCATAACTACGACAGATTTTTTGAAGGTATCGTCGCCGACAATTTCTTGGACAGCGCCTAATAAATCTTCAACTTTGCCCATAACTTTATTGAGATTTTCAAACATTGCATTCATTCCAGCTTCTTCTGCGCCGAAAAGATAATCGCCGTTTTTTACGTATTCGCCGTTATCAGTACTGGGAATTATGTTGATAAATCTTTCGCCCATAACGCCGACGCTAGTTATTGTAACTTTTGAGTCAAGAGGGATTTTTGAATCTGGCTTAACCCTCATAACAACCGTGACTGCGCCGCCTGTTGCTATTAAATCTTCAACCTTGCCGATCTGTATTCCGTTCAACTTGACATCAGCTTGGGGAGATAGTCCTAAAACTTGTTTGAAGTTCGCGAAGAAAACTAAATCGTCTTCCGAAGTTAAATTGAAATTTCCTAAAGTAAAAATAGCTGAACTTATCATAAGAAGTCCGCCGATTGTGAAAGCACCGACTTTTGCCGCCGCCGACATCAAACCACCTCTTTGGGAATTAAGAATTAAGAATGTAGAATTATGAATTTTTTAATCTACTACGCGGAAAAATTCTTTGACGCGCGGGTCATCAATCTTTTTAAAGTTCTCCACCGTGTCAACCGCTATCAAATCGCCATTATAAACCATTGCAATCCTATCCGCAATTTTACAAGCGCTAACCATATCGTGAGTGACGACAATACTTGTAACGTTCAACGCCTTTTGCGTCGAAATTATCAACTCATCAATCCTATTTGTAGTTATCGGGTCAAGCCCCGAGCTAGGTTCGTCGTAAAAAATAATCTCTGGACCAAAGGCGATAGCCCGTGTAAGTGAAACGCGCTTTTTCATACCGCCGCTAAGTTCATTTGGCATACGATCTTCAACGCCTTCAAGTCCAACTTGCTTTAACTTTTCGCGTACAATCTCACGAAATTTTTCCTTGTCTAAGTTTGTATGTTCGACAAGACCGAAGGCAACGTTATCGCCAACGGTCATTGAA
>JAFSUE010000227.1 GCA_017445435.1 Selenomonadaceae bacterium
TGAATAAATAAGTAATAAATCCAAAGTGAAAAAATAATGGTAATTACGCGGCATTTCAGCGCCCTGTGGAGTAGGACGCTGGGGAACACAAGGACGCGGTGTAGTGCTGAAACTGCTACAACGTAAACCGCGAGCGCGCAAATGCCGCTATGTTTTCTTTTGCTTCTTTTCTTTTGCGTCAAAAGAAAAGAAGTTTATCAAAAAAATTTAAAAAAATTTAATTATTCAACACATCCTAAAAATATTTACAGCGGAGGTGATGACGTGAAATTTGTATCGTGGAATGTAAACGGTCTTCGTGCCTGCTTGAAAAAAAATTTTATGCAAACTTTTCAAAATCTCGACGCCGATATTTTCGCCGTGCAAGAAACGCGAATGGTTGAAGGGCAAGTGATTCTTGACTTTGAAAATTATTCGCAGTACTGGAATAGCGCAGAAAAAAAAGGCTACTCTGGGACGGCGATTTTTACGCGAATTCAGCCGCGCTCCTTCAACTATGGAATTGGCATTAGGGATTACGATAGCGAAGGGCGCGTAATTACGCTTGGCTTTTCAGATTTTTATTTTGTCAACGTCTACACGCCGAATTCACGTAAACTTGAGCGTCTAGGTTACCGTATGACTTGGGAAGATGCTTTCCGTGAGTACGTGAAAGAATTGGACGCCGTCAAGCCCGTTGTAATTTGCGGCGATTTAAACGTTGCACACAATGAAATTGATTTAAAAAATCCTGCGTCGAATCGTAACAGCGCAGGATTTACTGATGAAGAGCGCGGCAAGTTTGATGAACTTTTACGCGCTGGTTTCACGGATACTTTCAGATATTTTTATCCAGATAAGACGGATGCTTATACGTGGTGGTCGAACTTCCAACGTTCACGCGAAAGAAATATCGGCTGGCGCATTGATTATTTTTTAGTGTCGAATCGCATTGTTGAAAAAATTTCTGACGCAGGGATTGAGCCAAAAATTTTTGGTAGCGATCATTGCCCAGTTACGCTGGAATGTGAATTTTAGCTTTTAGGTATTAGCTTTAGAAAAAATCATTACGCATTCCGCATTCCTAATTCCTAATTAAAAAAGCGTACATGGTAGGCAAAACTAAAAGCGTCAATACCGTAGCAACTAGCAAGCCGCTTGCTATCGCAACTGCCATAGGTCCCCAAAATTCACTTGGCATTAAAGGTATCATTCCCAAAATTGCCGCCGCCGCCGTCAACATTATCGGTCGAAATCTTAAAACGGCTGAATCAATTATCGCGTCCCATTGCGTTTCGCCGTCTGCTAAATGTTTTTGTATTTGGTCAATTAAAATTACAGAATTTCTGATTATCATTCCTGACAACGCCAAAATTCCCAAATACGCCACGAATCCTAGCGCGGAATTTGTCAATAGCATTCCCCACGTCACGCCGATTAAGCCGAGCGGCGCAGTTAAAAGCGTTATCAACATATGCAAAGGGTTTCTTAGTTGGAACATTAACAGCGTCATTATAATAAAAATCATCGCGGGTACTGGTACGATTAAATGTTTCAATGAAGTTTGGCTATTTTCAAGTGCGCCGTCAATTTCCACACTGCAACCGATTGGCAAGTTAGCGCGAATTTCCGCCGTTGCGTCGTAAGCTTTTTTCGCCGCGTCGTTTGACGTACCTTCAAGCACGTTTGCTTGTACGGTTATCGTTGGCAAAAGATTTACGCGCTTAATTAAGCCGTCCTCTACGTCGAAAGAAATTTTTGCAATTTGCGAAAGTGGTACGTAACCTGCCGCGCCCAAATAAATCGGCATATCTTGTAACTGCGAAAGTTCACGCCTATTGTTGGAAGTCAAGCGCAAATCAATATCAATCGTCCTGTCGCCTGAATAAAATTGTGCCGCCGTCGCGCCCGTTATTTCCGTATAAATCATTTGTGCAACGGCTTGACTTGAAAGCCCCATTGCACGAAGTTTATCTTGGTCAAGTTCCAATTTCATAATTTTGCTGTCTTCATTCCAGTTGAGGTGTACGCCAAAATTATTTGGGTCTTCAGCAACTTTATCGGCAACTTGACTGGCAATTTCTTTAGCTTGCAAGGCAGTCGGCGCGGACACTCTCAACATTATAGGATAGTCAGACGGCGGACCAGTTTGAATGTATCTTAAATTACTGCGGACGTTGGGGAAGTTGTCAGCCATTTCATTTTTAATCGCCGCAGATAAAATTTCGCGTGACTCTGTATCCTTCGCAACGATAACAAATTCACCGTAGCTGTCAGTATCGGCGAGTGGATTTAACGTCAACACGAAACGCGGCGCACTTCTGCCGACGTAGTACGAATAATTTTCAATTTTATCGGCGTGATTGTCTAAAAATTTTGCAAAACGTTTAGCGTCATCTTCAGTAGCCTTGATCGATGAACCGTTCGGCAAATACATATCGACGATAATTTCAGGACGCAATGACGGCGGGAAAAATTCTTTTTTAACGTACTTCATTGAATAGGCTGATAAAATAAAAAGTGCAAGCGTCACCGTAAGCACTATTTTTTTATGCGTCAAAAATTTTTCCAATACTGCGCGGAAAATTTTGTAGAATTTACTTTGATAAGGATCAACTTTATTTTCGCCGTCAACGTTCACGCGGATAATGTAGTAGCCGTAAAGCGGAGCAACCATTACTGAAACAATCCATGAAAGTACAAGCGCAATTCCTATGACTGGGAATAATGCGCTGCAAAATTCGCTAGCTAATCCCTTCGCAAAGGCAACTGGTATAAACCCCGCGCAGGTTATCAAAGTTCCAGTCAACATTGGTTTAGCCGTCGCCTTAAATGCGTAGCAAGCCGCGTTGAATCTGTTCAAGCCGCGTTCAAGTTGTACGCTCATCATCTCAACGGCTATAATCGCGTCGTCGACCAAAAGTCCAAGTGAAATTATCAACGCGCCGAGTGAAACTTTATGAAGGTCAATTCCTAGCGCGTACATAAAGACAAAGACGCCTGCAAGTACAAGCGGTATGCAACCTGCTACAACTAAGCCTGTACGTACGCCCAAACTTAAAAAGCTGACGGCTAAGACAATTACAACTGCTAAAAGTAATGTTTCTACAAATTTGCCGATTGATTCTTCGACAACTTGCGGCTGATTCGATACTTGATGAATTTCAAGTCCAAGCGGCAAATTATTTTGTTCACGTGCAATTAACGCCGTCAAATCTTCGCCGAGTTCAAGAATATTTCCGCCAGATTTCATTGAAACGGCAATTCCAACGGCAGGTTGACCATTAAAAAACATTTTCGGTTCAGAAGGGTCAACGGTACGACGTTCAACCGTTGCAATATCGCCGAGTCGAAAAATTTTTCCGCCCGCATTAATCGGCGTATTTTTTATTGCGTCGACAGCGTCAAATTGTCCCGTGACGCGAATGTAAACCGTATCAGATTTTGTTTCGACGTAAGCCGCCGCCGTCATTTGATTTTGTTGCTGAATCGTATTTGCAATGACTTGAGGACTTACGCCGAGTTGTGCAAGTTTAGCGCTTTCAATTTCAATGTAAATTTTTTCAGGCTGTTCACCGAGCAAAATAACTTTCTGCACGTTTTCAATGGCAAGTAAATGTTGCCGAATATTTTCAGCGTGTTGGCGCAATTCTTCATAAGAATAACCGTCACCCGTCACGGCGTAGACAGAGCCAAAAACGTCGTCGAATCTGTCATTGTAGAATGGACCGTAAACGCCGCTGGGGAAATTTACTTTGACATCTTCGCAAAAATTTCTAACGTCGCGCCACGTTGGGCGAATATCATCTTTAGAAATTTCGTCGTCAAGTTCAACGTAAATGACAGTTTGTCCAGCGCGTGTTTCACTTTTAATTTTTTTCAAGTGCGGCACGTCTTGAATTTTCTTTTCAAGTTTATCGGTAACTTGCGCTTGCATTTCTTCAGCAGACGCGCCTAACCACACCGCGCTAACGACCATTTGGCGAATAGTGAAGGTTGGGTCTTCCATACGCCCAAGCCTAAAGTACGCGAAGACGCCGCCTATTGCAGTGATTATGATGAAGTACCAAACAAGTACGCGATTGTTAAGGGAAACTTCGGTTAAATTTCTCATTGTAGCTCCGTTTTAGTTAGTAGTTAGTAGTGAGTAGTGAGTAGTTAGTAGTTTTCATTACGAATTACGCATTCCTAATTCCTAATTAGTTCGTACTTCTTGTCCTTCACGAAGTTTATGAATGCCCGCCGTAATAATTTTATCCTGCGGCGAAAGTCCTTGCACTAAAACTTCATTGCCGCTGAAATTTTCCACGCGAACATTTTTTAACGCGGCTTTATTATCCTTCGTGACAATCCACACTTGCGCAGTGTCGCCAGTCTGATAAATCGCTGACAACGGCAAAATGTACGCATTAGCTACAGAATTTGTTGAAGTCAATGTAACTTCCGCCGTCATGCCAAGTTGAATATTTGTTGGCGGATTGACTAGCGAAAGTCTAACGCGATACGTCCGCGCAGTTGCATCAGCCATTGGCGCAATTTCACGTACGACGCCTTGAGCCCTGCCATTGACTGCCCAAAATGTAACGTCCGCCGTTTTACCTTCGACAACGTCAGCTAAATGATTTTCTGGCACGTCGATTTCAACTTCCAATTCGCCAGTCTGAACTAAAGTTAAAACAGTTTGCCCAGCTGAAACGACTTGCCCAATTTCGGCGTTGACTGCGGAAATTACGCCGTCGGCATTGGCGGTTAAGTTCGTGTAGTTCAAATTATTTTTAGTTTGTTCAGCTTGAGCAACGGCGGCATTGTACGACGCAACGGCATTTTCATAATTGGCGCGGTACTGGTCAAGCGTCGCGGCGGCAATGGCATTTTCTTTGTAAAGTTCGCTGTAACGATCCAAATTTGTTTTCGCCAAGTCTAACTGCGATTTAGCCTGCGCAACTTGTGCTTCGCTAGCGTTAAGCAGTTGGACGGCGTCGCGTGAATCAATCGTCATCAAAATATCTCCCGCGTAAACGACGCTACCTTTCTGCACTTCACGCGAAAGAATACGCCCGCCAGTTTGAAAAGCTAAGTTTGATTCGTACCTGCCCTTTACGACGCCAGGATAATTATCAGAAGTAACTTTGCCAGCTTGACTTGCTAAAATTGTTTTCACCATAGGCGGCGGAGGCTGTTCAACTTTTTCAGCGCCGCAACCTGTTAAAAAAATCAGCGGCAACAATCCAGCTACTAAAAATTTTTTCATTAAAATTTCTCCATGTAAAAAAACTATTGGCGAAAAATTTAGCACAAGTAAAAAATTTTGTCAAAAAAATACCGCCCAAATTCAGCGGCAAATTTTTTTTATGAAAGGGAATTTAATTTCTAGTTTTTTCAGAATCAGTTGGGGACGGCACGTCGAACGGCGCATCAACCGTCACTTCGCGGCTATCGTTGACAGAATCTTGGCGGCTGTCGTAATTTGAAGGTTCATTGTAAACGCGGCTATCAGAATTTGTGCGGTCATTGGACGAATTATTATCGTCATAAATTCTGCGCGGCACAATATTTTCATCTTCAGGATAATAATCACGCGGATAATCACGGCGTATATTTTCAGACGGCGTTTCATCAGTACGCGGCGAAGTTACATTTTCGCGGCTATCGTTGAAAGAATCGCGGCGGTTATCTGAATCGAAATTTTCGCGGTTATCGCTTACATAATCGCGGCGGCTGTTGTATTCATCGCGTTCATCATAGCGCCTAGTACGGTGGCTGGGCTGTCCAATATTTTCAGCACCTTCAGGCGGTTCAACGGCGTTATCTGGAATTGAATCGTTATATTCACTTGCAACGCGTTGAGTTCGAGTGCGTAAATTTGCGTCGAATGAAACGCCAAGCCCAAGCGCCATTGCGTAACGAATTTCTTCAACGTCGGGAATCCAATAACTTATTTCGTCAATGTAAAGCGGATAGCCAGGCACCATATCAGTTACAAGTCCATTTTTTTGCGCGGCTTTAATAGTTCCAGCCAATTCCAAAAGTTCGCGGAAAGTCATATCAGTATCGACGGCGTACATAACTTCGCGAATAATTTCAGGAATGCGCGGAATAATTTCAGGCGACGTAACTTTATCCATACACGCTTCCATGAATTGTTGCTGGCGATGAACTCTGCCAATATCGCCTTCCGAATCGCGGTAACGAACATAAGTAACGGCTGTTTTACCGTCCATATGTTGTAAACCAGGATATAAATCAATGACAAGCCCGCCGTCGTCGTCCCAAGGATCTTCGTAATACATACGTTTGGGGACGTAAATATCAATTCCGCCGATAGCGTCAATAATTTTCACGAAACTGTGAACGTTGACAATGATATAGTGGTCAATGTCAATGCCGAGAAAATTTTCAACAGTCTTTTCAGTCAACGGCTCACCGCCATAAGCATAGGCGGCGTTAATTTTGTCGAAACCGTAACCAGAAATTCTGACGCGAGTATCACGCGGAATTGAAAGTAGCGACGCTTGATCGTACTTTGGATCGACAGTTGCAACCATTAAAGTATCGGAGCGTCCAACGTCGTCGTGGCGAATGTCAACGCCCATTATCATAATTGTAGCTTTATCAGTTCCTTTTATAAGTTCTTCACTAGTATTTTGGCGTTCACGTTCAAGTTGCGTTACTGGAACTTTGCGCTTATTGTCAAAGCCACTTGTTGAAATGGCGAACATTGCACCAGCAACGGCGGAAGTTATGAAACATAATAACAGGACAAGAAA
>JAFSUE010000228.1 GCA_017445435.1 Selenomonadaceae bacterium
CCGACTGTTGTATCCTTAATGCCTTCAATGCCGCTCATTACGCCCGCCGAGTTTGAAACTGCCCAGTCAGGTCTTGTTGTAGTATATTCCGACAAAATCAATCCCTCCCGCTAAAGTTAAAAATTATCTGTGACAGCCGCGTCCGTGATAATAACCGCCGTCATAATCGCCGTGATGATTATCGTAGTAATCGTAGCAACCGTTATCATAATTTCTGCAATGATAATTTTCCATTTCCGCCGCGTCAGTTGTCGTCGCGAAATTAAAACTTGCCACCGCGATAATCAATGCGCCTAAAATTTTCTTTAGCATAAATATCACCTCAAAATAAAAATATTTCACAAATGAACATTTGACATATTACTACAAACAACTTTTTTTGTCTACCGAATTATTTTTAAATTCAATATTAAAAGCTTGAACTTAGTCAAAATAAAAATGCCCCGCCAATCGTCGCCGTAAATATTGACGAATTTATTATTGCGGAGACTAAATTTTTTGCTTTTATTAAATAAGTTCAATTTGAAAAATTTAAATTGATTTAGGATGTGTTAAATAAATCAACGTAGACTTGCGCGACGGGGGTCTTTTGCTAATCTGAAACCCATTATTCATTCGTTTCGCATCCTTTCCACAAAAGAAAGGTAGATTTAAAATCTAAAAAATTACCAACTTTTAATTAATCAACACGCCCCGGTAAATTTTCAGTCTTTGGATTTCTAAGCAAATCGGGATTAATATTTGACAAAAAATTATCGGATGGTTGTCACTGTCAAAAGCGGTAACTGCCCTGAAGTTTTTATTCAAAAAGAACGGCTTGGTTTTGGCATATGCAATTCTTTTTGGCGTCCTTTCGGAAAGTCATTCATAAAATTTATGAAACCATTCAATCGGCTGTTTCTTAATAAAATTTTTATCTGTCTAGTCAATTATTTGGTCTTCGGTAAGAGATTTAACGGCGATAAAGTACAATTTTACAACAGAATCAGCATTGTTTCTGTTGATTGTGGTAAAAACCCACGAGACTTTTGGATTGGTAAAGAGTTGCGCAAGCTGAGAATCAGAAAAAATCGGCATTAAATGAAGTGCATCAGCCCAATAAGCATTTTCGCAAGAGACGTAACCTCTTTTCGTCGGAAAAAGTTCTTCTGTAAACATTTTATTTTTAATCGCACGAAAAATCGGCTCAAAAGAAATTTGGTCAATATCTTTAACTTTAAAACCACTTCCATTTAACGGAATAATTTTCAAAATGCTCGCGTCAATTAATTTGAGTTCGCGTAGGCAAATCAACGAATCGACTGCGAATTCGGCAAGCAAGTTAATCATTTTTTTTGTGATCTTCGTCTGCCAAAATTCTTTCGCGGCTTGATTCCAACAGAAAAGGTGCGTGAATTATAAAATTTAAGTTGACATCATGTTTCGTTGAAAAGAAACAAAATGCAGGGTTATCGTCAGGCTTTAAACGTCCTTCGTCGTCAAGAAAATATCCGACAGGATAATTTATGCCGTCAATTTTGCGAAAAAAAGGAGAAAAAAAGGAAAAAAGCCTTAGACTCAATGAATCTAAAGGCTTTTTTAATTCAATCAATTTTACCGTAATGTCATTGAAAATTTCTGACTTTAAATAAAATGGACACGTGCCGAATATTTTACGTGCTCCCCTTAGGGGGAGGGGAGAGGGATTTACCGTCTATCCCCTCTCTTTACCTTTTTTAATATTATTATTCGGTTTAATTCCTTTTTTTCCTATTAAACACTTACTGCCCGAGCAGGTGTGAATTAAAAATTCATTCTAAATTCTTAATTCCGGTTTAATTCTTTTTTTCTATAAAATACTTGCCGCCCGAGATGATGTAAATCAAGAATTATGAATTCATTCTGCATTCTAAATTCTTAATTCAGTTAGCTGCGGGCTACAAAACTGTTTGATTCAATGTTTGCGTCATACATTTGACCGCCTATCTGATAGCCCACGCCATTATAATCGTGAACCGTCAATTCTGCGCCCGACGCCATTGTAATTTTTGTCGCCCCCGCTGTAATTGAAAGCCCTGTTATGTCACTTAATGACGTGTCCATTAAATTAACGTAGTCATTGGAATAGGCATTGAAAATTTCATCAATTCCCGCGTTCATACCCGCCATAAAACAATCTGCGCCGTCGCCGCCGATTAATGTATCGTAGCCGCCAAGTCCTCCAAAGATACTGCTTCCTTCGTTGCCCGCGCGAATCACATTTGACTGATGATTTGCGCCGCCGATGACTTCATAACCACTTACCAGCCGACCGTCTATTTCTCCTTCGCCTGCCGCCCTAAATACGTGACAGACAAAGTTACCATTTCCGTCCGCCAATTCTACCACTTCGCCTAAGGAATTTTCAATATTCAATGTTCCTTCCGAAGTATACAAAATTATGTTGTTTTCGTTGTAGAAACTAAATCCTTGATAGTCCTCCGCGCCGTAGTTCACCGTGTCGCCCGTCGTAAAGTTTGTAATGTGCGTCGTACCGTTTGTGTGCAAGAAAGTATCCGGACCTGCGCCGCCTTGCAACGTATCATCTCCACTGCCTTTGCCGCCATATAAACTACTGCCACTGCCCGACGCCATTAACAAATCGTTTGCATTATTCGCGCCGATTATAACTTCAAACGCCGATAATCCGCGTCCGTCAACCGTGCCGCCTTCACTCGCCATATACGCATATGCTACGATATTTCCGTTGGCATCGGTGAAGGACATTACTTTATCTCTGACTTCGGAAAGGGTTAATGCGCCGTCCGCTGAAGTTATCACTAAATTATTTCCGCTAACTTCTATGCCTGTAACCGCCGCATTTAACGCTACGCTTTTATCTGACGTGTAGTCGGTGATGATTCGGTTGCCGCCGCTGTAATTGTAACTGCCTTCTGTGTCTGTCAAGGCAGTAGGCGCCGCCGCTACTGTCGAAGGCTGACTTTGCGTCCCGTTCACTGATACATTTACACTGCTGCTGTTACCGCTATTTGAACTTGACGAAGAATTATTACTGCTACTTGAACTTGAACTGCTACTGCTTGAACTTGAAGACGGCGTGCGGGTAGTCGTTGTGCTTGTCGCCGATCCTGTGTTTCTCGTCGTTCCACTGCTTGAACTTGAAGAACTTCCACTACTGCTTGATGAACTACCGCTACTGCTTGAGGAACTTCCACTGCTTGAACTTGAGGAACTACCACTGCTACTTGATGAACTTCCGCTACTGCTTGAGGAACTTCCGCTACTGCTTGAGGAACTTCCGCTACTGCTTGA
>JAFSUE010000229.1 GCA_017445435.1 Selenomonadaceae bacterium
AGTTTTTGATGCGGCTTGTGCAATTCCACCGCCTAACAAGCTAACCACGCAGAAAGAAATTGTTAATAGAATTGACAGTAACAATTTTTTCATTACCAAAACCTCCCCAAAAAATAAATTAATCACGGTTGAATATCAACATAAATAATGAATGAAAAATGCGACTATTCAACCTAATTGATAAAATTTTAACATACAATTAAGTCGTAGTCAATAATTTTATGGAAATAAGACAGTGACGCATAATATAACAATTAAAAATTCGAAACCCATTTCAATTTCATTTTGAGGAGGGCTTTTTTAGTTAAAAAAATTAGCACCGCTTAAATATTTGTGGTAAAATTCGATTGATTTATTAGAGTCCATTACGAAGACGCATAAAATTTTTTGGAGGTGAAATTTGTGGCGATTACTTCAAAACCTAAGTTGAGAAATTGTATTCAATGCGGAAAAGTTTTTTTGTCGCAGAACAGGGACGATCTTTGTGCGGATTGTAAAATAATGTATTACGAAATGGAAGACAAAGTTAAAACGTACGTCAAAGATCATCCTGGCGTAAATATGACGCAGGTTGCTGAAGAAACTGGCGTCTCCAAAAAATTGATTCAACGAATGGCACGTGAAGGCGCATTTATGGATATGCCGATGGGCGAAAATTTTATGTACGCTTGCGCAAGTTGCGGCACGCCAATAAAAACTGGTACGTACTGCACAAGTTGTCTTATGCGCTTACGTAAGGAAACGCAGAAAGTTGCAGAATCAATGAATATTCGCTTTAAAGAAAATACGCCGACAATTACACGGCTTGACGCTATGGCGCAACGCGAATTTGACCAAGAACAACGGGATAGGCGAACTTATCGCGGCGGTTTAACAAATATCGGTCGTCCCCGCTAAATTTTGAAACAAGGAGGTTTAATCATGGCAATGTTCAATAAAAGTAACGTTAAACTTTGTATATCTTGCGGAAATCCTTTTGTACCGCAAAATGACGAAGATTTTTGTTTTAGGTGCAGAAACAGTGACAGCGCAAAAGAAGCTGAAATTATGGATTATATGCGCAATAATCCTGGTACTTCAATTATGGAAATTTCTAGACAGACGAATCTTCCTAAAGGAACTTTATTAAATATGGCGCATGAAGGACGTTTCGAGGGATTTTCACTTGGCAAAGATTTAGGCAAACCGTGCGCTGTATGCGGCAAACTTATCACGGTAGGTACTTACTGCCCCTCCTGCTTTGAACATTTAAAGAAAGATTCTAAAAATCGTGGCAATATCAATGCCGCTAGAGCTAGAGTCGCCGCGCAGTCGAAAGATGATGAAATAGTTACGCGTACCTTCTCAAGCGGTATGCAAGACGAAATTAATTCGCGTCGCAGGAAAAGGTAGCGTCGAAAATTTTTTTGGAAGGTGGTACTTATGATAAAAATTTTGTTCGTATGCAGTGGAAATACTGGGCGCTCGCCAATGGCAGAATTTATTATGAAAAATCTTGTCAAAGATGACGCTGAAAATTATTTTATCGCGTCGGCGGCGTCGAAACCTACTGACGGCGGCGAACTTCATGAAGGTATTGCCGCTAAACTTCGCGCTGAAAATATTCCGTACACAAAACATACAGCTAGGCAAATTACGGCGGACGATTATAAAAACTTCGACAAAATTGTTTGCATGGACAAAGGCAATATTGAACAGGTTAAGGCAATTTGCGGCGGCGATCCTGACGGTAAAGTTAAACTCCTGCTGTCGTACTGCGGCGAAGACAAAGACATTCCTTGGGACAAAAATGGATTTAATACGACGTTCATTGACATTGAACGCGGCTGTAAAGCAATGCGTAATTAGGAATGCGTAATTCGTAATGAAAAAATGAAGGTAACTAGCGGCATTTCCCAGCGTCTCTGCAACGTTGGATAGTCGCAACAAATGGGACGCGGCGAAATGTTGAATTATTGAAACGCTAATCGTGGGCGCACAAATGCCGCTATGTTTCTTTTTGCTACTTTTTCTTTGCGCCAAAGAAAAAGTAGTTTATTTAAAGCTAACAGCTAACATTGAGATGATGAGCAATGCAAAAAATATTTTCACGGGCAACGCTTGACAGAATACCGCTTTACTACAGAGCATTAAAAGTTCTTAACGATAGCGGCGAAAAAATTATTTCGTCAAGCAAACTTGCAAAAATTTTAGAAATTACGCCTGAACAAATTCGCAAAGATTTTTCAGACTTTGGGCAATTCGGCATTAAAGGCGTAGGCTACAACGTCGACAAACTTAAACGCGGCATAGAAAAAATTTTAGGCTTGCAGTATAAATGGAAAATGGCGATTGTCGGCGTTGGTCATTTAGGTACGGCGCTTGCCAACGACAAAATTTTTCCGCTACAAGGTTTTCAAGTCAGCGCACTTTTCGACATTGACGAAAACTTAATTGGAAAAAAAATTAACGGCGTCAAAGTCTACGATTTCGCAAAACTCGACGCCGTAATTAGGCGGAAAATTATTGACATCGGAATTATCACCGTTCCTGATACTCAAGCCCAAATTGTGGCGGACGCTTTAATTGGCGCGGGCGTTAAAGGCATTTGGAATTTTGCGCCAACAAAAATTTCTGTACCGCCTGAAATTCATTTGGTCAATGAAGATTTATTTATCGGACTAACAACTTTAAGCCACCACTTAGCTAATGAATAGCCACTACTAACTACTTACTACTAACTACTCACTAACTTAAAGATCGTTATCAATCAACATAGCTTCAACTAAGCTGAAAATTTCCTCGTGAATATCGATTGCGCTTTTTGCAAAATTTCCAGACGCGCAGTTGATAACCTTCCACTGGAACTTTTCAGCTATTTCTTTGTACGCATTGTAAGACCTAAGCATATAGGCGGCGTCGGATTCGTGAATATCTTCGCGCCCACGTTCACGCCTAAGCATTGCGGCAATTTTCGGCGGCATATCTAAAAAAATTGTAAGGTCGGGACGCGGCAGTTTCAAACGCTTGTACTCAAAACTATCAAGCCAATTCAAAAATTTTTCGCGGTCGGCTTTACGGCGAATTTTAGCCGATTGGTGCGCCATATTTGAGCCAACGTACCTATCAGCTAGAATTACGCCATCTCCCGCGTAAAAATCTTTCCAACTTTGAAAGCTGGCGAATCTGTCAACGGCATAAAAAGTTGCCGCCGCGTAGGGATTGACTTCCTCTGCCGTCGCGCCAAAATCTCCGCGCAGATACATTTTTATCAACGCAGATGATTCTGATTCGTAATTTGGAAAACTTACGCGTATAACGTCAACGCCTAAGTTTTGCAATCGTTCGTAAAGCCGCGTAGTTTGCGTAGCTTTACCCGAACCGTCAGAGCCTTCAAGTACAATTAAACTGCTCATCAAAAACACACCTCGCTTTTTAGTTTGTAGGGATTAGATATTAAATATTTCTGTGACAGCAGTTCGCAAAACTTCCTGCAGTACCGTCACGTTCAATAGCAATGCTGAAGCTTGGGGACGAAGTTTAGTATAATGAAATTTTGGTCGGTGTGAAACAGTAAAATCTGTTGGATAGGGTACGACTTCAATTCCTTGACGCGAAAAGTTTAAAACTGCGCGGCGCATATGAAAAGCTGAAGTCACGACAAGCGGACGCTTAAAATTTTTTTCACGCAGAATTTCAGCTGAATATACAGCGTTTTGAGTTGTATTGACGCTTTCTGTTTCAAGTAAAATTTTTTCTTCAGGGACGCCTAAAGACCGTAAAACTCTGCGGGAAATTACTGCCTCCGAAGTGTCTTTGTCGACGCCTTGTCCGCCGCTAAGTAAAATTGGTACGTCCAAAATTTTTTGCAGACGAACAGCAGTTAATAATCTATTCGCTGGACTTGCCGATAAAGTTCCCGCGCCGTCAACGTCTTGTATGTCGGTTATTGCGCCGCCGCCAAGTAAAACTATAACGTCAATTCCAGATTCTTCAAGCCGTTCAGGTGGCGAATACGCTTTTTCAAGCGGTCCCATAAATTTTTCTGCGACAAATCCTGTACACATCAAGTAGAAAATCAACGTGCCTGTACCTACCAACGCGGCAACTTTCAAATTGATTCGCGTTAAGTAAATCGTTAAGATTGTCAACAAAATTATAAAAATTCCTGGCGGCAATATCCAGCTAGCGCCGAACTTCAATAAGTAAACCAAAAAAGTTTCAACCTTTCACGCGCGTGGAAAATTTTTTTAAAATTCGACTACCAAAAAAGATTTTCCTGCAAAAATGGTTAAAAAAAATGATGCCATAAAAATTTCATAGAAAATTTTAGCATCAATTAAAATTTTATAAAGCTGGGTCATTAACACCGTTAGTCGCAAATGCCGCCGCTCTGTCACGGCAAGTTGCACACTTACCGCAGGGAATTTCGCCGCGTTCGTAGCAACTCCACGTTAAATTGTACGGCGCGTTGAGTTCCAGCCCAATTTTCACAATGTCAGCTTTCGTCATTCCTAAGAAAGGAGCGACGATTTTTATTTTGCTGTAAGTGCCAATGTTCACCGCGTCATTCATCGCGCGAATAAAATTTTCGCTACAATCAGCGTAAGCATTGACAGCGCTGTCATCTTGGTGGACGCCGATAAAAATTTCTGCGTCATTGCCGTTGAAAAGTCCGTCGATAAAACTTGCCGCCATTGCCAACATTAAGCCGTTGCGGAAGGGGACGTACGTTTCAACGCGTGGATTTTTTTTAACTTGTTCGCCGTAAGTCGTAGGCTCAAGATTTTTCGTCGAACTGTTCATCAGCGCAGAATTGGAGTAACTCATAATCTGCGCGGCGTCAAATTCATAGTGACTTACGCCGTAATGCTCGACAATTTTTTTTGCACTGTCAAGTTCCCGCGCGTGACGTTGACCGTAAAAAATGGAGACGGCTACAACATTTTCACGCCCAAATTTTTTTATGGCAATGGCAAGACACGTTGTCGAATCAATACCGCCGCTTAAAAGTACAGCCGCTTTCAATTTAATTTTCATCCCCCAACTTAAAACTTTTCATTACGCATTACGCATTAAAAATTACGCATTAAATCTATTCCATGCCGCGCAGATTCCCTCAACCGATACCATACAAGGACCAACTGCATGAAGTGGATGACAAACTTTTTTGAACAGCGGACAATCTTTAGGCGTGATAATTCCGCGCAGAACTTCACCGCACCTGCAAGCCGTTTTACGCTGAACTTTTTCCACTTCGACTGGCAAAATTTTTTCTATGTCAAAGTCTGCAAATTCGTCACGAATTTTTAACCCAGATTGCGGAATTTCGCCAATGCCGCGCCATTCCGCCGTAACTTCTTCAAACACCGTCGCTAAAAATTTTTTAGCCGTCACGTTACCTTCAGCCTTGACGACGCTTTTATATTCATTGTCAACTTCTGCGCGGTCTTCGTCAATCTGCGTCAATAAATTTATCAGCGCCATTAAAATTTCTTCCGCCTCAAATCCAGCTACGACGCTAGGCAATTTCAAAAATTTAAACGCGTTGACGCCGATAACTACCGCCACGTGTCCTGGAAGTAAAAAGCCGTCGACACGTACCGCTGAATCATTCAGCAACATTTTCAGCGCAGGCGGTACTAATTTCATCGCGGAGAAAAAAAATAAATTGCGGACGCCTTGACTTTTCGCCGTCAAAATTGTTGCCGCAGTTGTCGGGGCAGTCGTTTCAAATCCTACCGCTAAAAAAATTACGCGCTTAGTAGGATTTTCCGCCGCAATTTTTATACAGTCCAGCGGCGAATAAATTATACGAACGTCAGCACCTGCCGCAGAAATTTCCGCCAAATTTGTTTTCGTACCTGGAACTTTCAACATATCGCCGAAAGTTGCAATAATCACGTCGTGAAGTTGAGCGTAAGCAATAGCCTTGTCGACGTATTCATCATTCGTTACGCAGACTGGACAGCCAGGACCTGAAACCAATTCGACGTTTGACGGTAAAATTTGGCGTATACCTGCGCGAAAAATTGAAACGGTATGAGTGCCGCAAACTTCCATAAATCGCAGTTGGCGTTTACCTTCGGCAAGGCGTTCAATTTTTTTAACGAGTAAGTTAGACATTTATAGCCCCTAAAATTTCGTCGCGTTGGATAGATTCTTCTTCGTCGACAATCTGCATTGCAAAGCCCGCGTGAATCAGTACGAAGTCACCAACTTTAGCGTCGGGCAGGAGCATTAAACTTGCGTCACGTTTTACGCCAGACCTTTCGACGGTCGCTAAGCTGTCTTTAATCGAAATAATTTTTGCTGGAAATGCCAGACACATTTATAAATTTCGCCTACCTTTAGAATTTGCCTTCGCTTGAAATTTTTCACGATTGACAATAAATCTTTCGTGACGCCCATTAAGAATTTCGCCAGCGTCATCGACAGCTGAAACGTTGAAAATTAATTTGCGTCCGTCAACTTCAATTAATTCAACTTCTGCGCGGACGTTAAAGCCGATTGGCGTGGGCGCAACGTGATTGACATTTAAGTTTGTGCCGACGCTTGTATATTCGGCAGGCAAAAATTTTTCAGCTAAAGTTGCCGCCGCCTCTTCGACTAAACAAATTAATTTAGGCGTCGCTAAAACTTTCAAGCTACCAGATTTCATAGAAAGCGCCGTATCTGATTCAGACACCGTCAATTCGACGAAATTTTTTTCACCGATTTTAAAATTTTCAAAAGCCATAACGATTTCTATCCGCCATAAATTTTTTTCTGAAAAGGTCAACAAAATTTTTACAGGCAGTTGAAAGCGTCTGATTCTTCAACCAAGAAACGACAGTGTGAGTTTTCATTTCAGGTTCAACAAGCCGCTTGTAAAGTAAATCGCCGTCCGTCAAAAGTTTTTGGCTAGAAATGGGGATCATCGCCGTCCCAAGATTCATTTTAGCCATAAGCAAGCCTTGAACAATGCTATCCGTGACGCAAATAATTTTCGGTTCAAAGTTCGCTTTACGGCAATTCGCCTCAAAGTTTGACTTCCAGCGCAATGGAATAATCAACGGTTGATCTTTAAG
Organism: Selenomonadaceae bacterium; assembly: GCA_017445435.1. Lineage (GTDB taxonomy): Bacteria > Bacillota > Negativicutes > Selenomonadales > Selenomonadaceae > Quinella. The sequence continues at coordinate 7,050 of JAFSUE010000229.1, forward strand.
CTCTGTAAATTTAACTACGTCGTCAGATTCACCGCAGGCAGAATTTTTATTCATCACCATGACAAGCGGTTCATTCGGCAACACTAAAAGTTCGTAGGAAAGATTGTCAACCTGCGTCCGCGTAATGGCAATTTCGATAATGTGACTGTCAAGCAATTCCAAAATTCTAGCGCCTTCAGACTCCCAAATTTCAAAGGTGACGTTGGGATAAGTTTGGCGATATTCAGAAATTAATTCAGGCAGAATCATCGCGCCTGACGTTGTAATTGTGCCAATGCGAATTGATCCTTTTGAGCCAGTACCTATTTCCGTAATTTCACGTACAGTACCGTCAACCATACCAAGAATATTTTCAACGCGATCGTAAAGTACGCGCCCTGCCTCCGTCAATCTGATTCGCCTTGAGCCGCGTTCAAAAAGTTTGACTTCCAACTTTTCCTCAAGACGTTTCATTTGACGACTAAGCGCAGGTTGTGCAATGCCAAGACGTTGTGCCGCGTGACTTATATTCCCCTCCTCAACAATCGCGAAGAAGGCGCGCATATCTTTAAGCCCCATACTCTGTTCCATAAAAAATAATCTCTCCTTATTAAATTTCACCGCATCTGCCTTCAAATTTTTTATGAATTATACAACATTTTAAATAGCATTGCAAAGTAATATAAAAAAACAAATTGCTAAGTAAAGTTGCTGAAGTAAAAAAAAATTTTCTATTCAACGTCAAATTAAAATGCTATAATCATTTTAAAAGGACGGTGGAAAATTTTTTGACTGAAATAAACTCAAAGACGCAAAATAAAGGCGAAAAATTTTTGCGAGGAACTTTTATTTTGACGATAGCAAGTTTTGTCGTAAAAGTAATTGGTTCATTAAATTGGATTTTCGTATCGCGAATTTTGGGCGGCGAAGGTATCGGGCTGTACCAAATGGCATTTCCTATATATTTTTTCGCAATAACAGTTTCGCAAGCTGGAATACCAATCGCAATTTCGATAATAACTGCCGAGCGCGTCGCCTTGAAAGATATTTTTGGAGCGCGGCGCGTCTTCAAAATTTCAATGGCGTTAATGTTCGTGACTGGCGTATTTTTTTCATTGCTAACTTATGGTTCAGCAACTTGGCTAATTGATTTACATTTAATCCGTGACGAACGCGCCTATATGTCAGTCGTCGCACTTTCGCCGACAGTTTTTTTCGTCACATTTTTAGCGGCGTCACGCGGCTATTTGCAAGGCTGGCAACGTATGACACCGACGGCAGTCAGTCAGATTGTCGAACAAATTTTCCGCGTCATAACGATGATTGTATTAGCAGATTTACTTTTGCCATGGGGGCTTGATTACGCGGCGGCAGGAGCAAGTTTAGGCGCGTTAGCTGGAGCAGTCACAGGTTTAATCGTCCTTGTTTTCTTTCACATAAAATTAAATCGTGACATTGAAAAAAATTTTGCTGAAAATTTAGCGCCAACTCCGCAGTCGCAAAGTGAATCAACATTTTCAATCATAAAGCGAATGTTTAAGTTAGCGTTACCAGTTAGCGCGGCGTCGATAATGTTGCCCGTCGTGTCGAACTTAGATTTAATGATCGTTCCGCAGAGATTGGAAGTTGCAGGGTATTCAGTACGGCAAGCAACAGAACTTTTCGGCTATTTAAACGGAATGGCTGTACCGCTAGTCAACTTGGCAACGATTTTAACGGCGTCTTTGGCAGTGTCAATCGTTCCAGCAATTTCAGAATCAAGAGCGTTGAAAGATACTGCGCGGATTTTTCGACAGACGGCGGCGGCAGTTAGAATTTCAAACTTTGTATGTTTCCCAGCTTTCGTAATAGTATTTTTCTTAGCAACGCCAATTTCATCACTGATTTACAACGCGCCAGGCGCAGGTCCAGCGGTAATGATTTCTGCCGTATCAATAATTTTGTTGGGACTTCATCAAGTTTCAACAGGCGTATTGCAAGGGCTTGGACATACAACAATCCCAATGGTAAATATGATTTTGGCGGCGATAGCTAAAGTTATTTTGAATTGGACTTTAACAGCAATGCCAGCATTCGGAATTATGGGCGCGGCATGGGCAACGGCGGCTGATATGGGAGTTGCGGCGTTCATAAATTTATATTTCATTTACAAGTACATCGGCTATAAAATTGAGTTGGGACAACTTGTAAAGACGATTGGCGCGGCGGCAATTATGGCAGGTGCAGTCAAACTTTTCTACAACTTCACAATAGCTGAATTTAATAGCGGCGCTTTCTCAACATTCGGCGCGGTATTTTTCGGCGGAATAGTTTATATTGCGGCAATAGCTTTACTCGGCGGACTGCTTAAAGAAGATATGGAACGAATCCCAATGGTTGGCAAGTACGGCGTGAAAATTTTCCAGCGGCTTGGCATTTTCAAATAAAAATTTTTTGAAGGTCTTAAGAAGTGTTGATTAATTATTTTTTGATAAACTACTGTTCTTTTGGCGCAAATTTAGTAAGTAGTCAGTAGTCAGTAGTTAGTAGTTAGTAAGTTAGACGTTACGCCGCGTTCAACTCCACCTAAAAAAAATTAGCTCCTACGAAAAATTTTGTAGGAGCTTTTAAAATTTAAATGAGTTGGAAAAAATTTTAAGCTTTCAAATTTTTATCAAAGAATTCAACTAAACGCTTGAACGGAATTTTATCCATTTGATCATATAAATCGACGTGGGTTGCGCCAGGTACAACAATTTCTTCCTTAGAACCTTTTATCTTAGCGTAAACGTTATCGGAAAAATATTTTGAATGCGCCTTATCGCCAGTGATTAAAAGTACAGGAGTATTTCCCAATTCGTCAAGATTATCCATTAAGTTGAAATCGAAAAATCCGTAAGGCGTCGTAGAATCCCAAGCGGAACTATTTGAGTTAATAGCGCGGGGATGATAAGCGCGTCCGACGTAGTAGTTATAAAAATCTTTAATGACGGCGTTAGCATCTGCAGGCAATTTATCGGGGAACATTAAATCAAAAGTTTCAATATTGCCGTTAGCATCAACGCCTAATTCGTGAGCGCCGCGAATTGATTTACCAGTTTTCGCCTCTTCGTCACGCATTGCCGCCAAATGTTTTTTAACCGCTTCACGTTGAGCCGCCGTGTAGTAAGCGCCAGCGTAGTGATCGCTAATACTTTCGCTCATATCGTACATTGCGGACGTTGCAACGGCTTTAATGCGCGAATCGCTACCAGTTGCAGTTATCGCCATGCCAGAAAGTCCGCAAATTCCAATAGCGCCAACTTGTTCGGGATTAACAAATTTTAAATTCGTCACGAAGTCAACCGCCGCGTGATAATCTTCAGTAAAAATTTCAGGCGATCCCATATTACGACGAATGCCGCTACTTTCCC
>JAFSUE010000230.1 GCA_017445435.1 Selenomonadaceae bacterium
CAAGATTTTCCATTCATTTCGACTTGCAAATTTATTTTCCTGCAAAAAAAATCGACGAGCTTTTACACTTCGTCGAACTTGAAAAGTAAAAAAAACGTTGGAAAATTAGTTGCGCTTGACACGACAAAAAATCTTTGCAACGGTAAATCGCTTGAAGATATTTTCATTCAGCTAACCAATTAAAAAAATCTCCTACGAAATTTTCATAGGAGATAATTTTTTAGCTTGCCTGTTGTAAATTTTTTCTGCGACGGCGATTTTCTTTCATACGTTTAAATTCTTCATGAGTAATTTCAGGAATATCACTCAAATCAATTTCTTCATCAGAAAGTTGACGCATATTTTTTATGTCATCATACTGTTCTTTGCTGATATAAACGCCTTTATACAAAACTAAATTGTTCATAATACTCCTCCCTTTCAAATTTTGTAGCTTGTCGCGCGGAAATTATTCTTGTTTTATCTTCGCGTTCAGTATAAATCACAACCAAAATTTTTTCAACTTCGCCGACAATTTTAAATCTGTCCTCATCATCACTGTTAAAATCATCATAATTTTCAATACGATATTCATCAAGAAAAACTAAAGCGGCATTTTCAAATTTAACTTTATGCTTTTTCCAATTTTTTTCTGCCTTTTCGCTATCCCAAACAAATTTCAAATCGCCGAGATTAAAATTTATGTCCATTAAACAACCTCCGCAAAATTTTCCATTCATTTCGACTTGTAAATTTAATTTCCTGCAAAAAAAAATCGACGAACCTTTAAAATTCGTCGTAGAATATTTTTATAAAATTGACAAGCTAAATTTCCAACTTCGGCGCAATTTCTTCCATAGTGTACGCTTCGATAATATCGCCTTCCTTGAAGTCACGGAAATCGATAATTGAAATGCCGCATTCGTAGCCAGCCGCAACTTCCTTGACTTCATCTTTAAAGCGGCGGAGCGAATCAATTTCGCCGTCAAAAATTTCTACGTTATCGCGCAGAAGTCTAATCTTAGAATTATTTTGAATCTTGCCTTCTAGCACGTATGAGCCAGCAACAAGCGCCTTTGAGAACTTCATAACCTTGCGAATTTCAACGCGACCTTGAATAACTTCCTTGTACTTAGGAGCCAACATACCAGTCATAGCGGCTTTAACATCGCCAATCGCGTCGTAAATTACGCGGTAAGTGCGAACGTCAACATTTTCCGTATCCGCCATACGCCGAGCGTTATTATCAGGACGAACATTAAAGGCGATAATCAGCGCGTTTGCGGACGATGCCAGCATAATATCAGATTCATTGACTGCGCCAACGCCAGAGTGAATAATTTTTACGTGAACTTCTTCATTCTTTTCATTAAGCGCGACGAGTGAACTTGACAATGCCTCAACTGAACCTTGCACGTCAGCTTTAACTAAAATGTTCAAGTCTTTAATCTTGCCCGCTTTAATTTGCGTGAAGAGATCGTCAAGCGAAACTTTTTTAGACTTGATTAAATCATTTCTCTGCGCGGCTAAACGGTGTTCAGCAATAGACTTTGCAGTTTTTTCATCAAGCGCGGCAAGAATATCGCCAGCGGCTGGAACGTCATTAAGTCCTAAAACTTCAACGGGAACGCTTGGACCAGCTTTTTTAACGTTATCGCCGCGATCGTTAATCATTGCACGAACTCTGCCAGACGTTGTACCAGCTACGACGTAGTCACCAATTCTAAGCGTGCCTTTTTGTACAAGGACAGTAGCGACTGAACCGCGCCCCCTATCAAGTTGCGCTTCAATAATTACGCCGCGTGCATCGCAATTTGGATTCGCTTTAAGTTCCTGCATATCGGCAACAAGTAAAATCATTTCCAGCAGGTCATTTATACCGATATTTTTTTTGGCAGAAACTTCAACCATAACGGTATTGCCGCCGTAATCGTCGGAAACTAATTCGTACTCCATAAGTTCCTGCTTAACCTTCATAGGATTAGCGCCAGGCTTATCAATTTTGTTAATGGCAACGATAATCGGTACACCTGCCGCCTTAGCGTGGTTAATCGCCTCAACAGTTTGGGGCATAACGCCATCATCAGCGGCGACGACTAAAATTGCGATGTCAGTAACCTGTGCGCCGCGAGCTCTCATAGCCGTGAAAGCTTCATGACCAGGCGTGTCAAGGAAGACAATTTTTCTATCGTTGCACATAACTTGATATGCGCCGATATGTTGAGTAATGCCGCCTGCTTCGGTTGCAGTGACGGCGGATTTACGGATAACATCAAGCAATGAAGTTTTGCCGTGATCGACGTGACCCATAACGGTTACGACGGGCGGACGTGATTTTAAACTGCGCGGGTCATCTTCAATTTCAGGAATTAAAGTTGGGTCGACTTCTGGCGGTAATTCTTCAGCCGTCACGCCAAATTCAGATGCGACGTATTCGGCAACATCGAAACTAACTTCCTGATTGATTGTGACCATAATTCCAGAATGCACAAGTTTTTTCATAACTTCCATAGCCGTACAACTCATCTTGCTGGCAAGGTCTTTAACGGCGATTGAAGATGGAATTTTAATGTGCGTGGGACGGGCAATTTCAGCTTTATGTACTGGTGCGGGTTGTGGACGAACTTTCTTTTTAGGACGAAGACGCGGAGTAGTAGTCTGCTGTTGAATTTGCGCTTGCTGTTGACTTTTAGCGACGTTAGCAGCATTTTTATTGCGACGGTTACGACTGCGATTTTGAGTTTTGCCGCCGTCTTCACGACTGCTGTCACGGTTTTTACGTTCGGTACGATCGCCGCGTTCAGGTCGATTTTCATTGCGTTCAGCGCGTTCAACACGTTCAATACGACTTTCGCCACGTTCGGAGCGTGAGCGATCGCGATTTTCCCGCGCAGGTCTGCTATCACGTTCAGATTGACTATCCCGCGCAGGTCGACTATCACGAGACGATTTGCCGCCGTCACGGTCATCACGTTCAAAACGGCTTGGACGTTCAACGCGGTCAGTACGGTCAGCACGTTCAACGCGGTCAACGCGCGGCTTTATCGATTGACTGTCTTGTCTACGAATCGGTTCAACTTTCGGCGTAGGTTTAACGTCTTGCCGCGCAAATTTTACATCAACTTTAGCGTCAACCTTAGAATCAACCTTAGCGTCAACTTTCGGCGCAGGTTTATCAACTTTAACGTCAGATTTTACTGCAGATTTATCCTGCGAAGATTTAGCAGGTTTAGTGTCAATCTTCGCGTCAACTTTAGCGTCAACTTTTGGCGGCTCTTCAACTTTTTTTACAGGCGCAGTTTCGACTGGCTTAACGTTGCTTGTAGCAGGTTTAGCGTCAGCAGTTCTAGCATTAACTTTAGCTTTCGACTCATACTTTGGCTTAACGTGTTTGCTGTCGAACTTACTATTTTTATTTGGTTTAGCGTCGGTTTTAACCGTAGCAGTTGAAGTTTTAGTAGCAGATTCAGTTTTAGTTTCCGCCTTAGCGTCGGACGAAGTTTCAGTAGCAGGTTTTGGGCGACGTGAAAAATTTTCTTTCAAGAGATTGTAAATTTCTTCGCCAACTGCGCTAAAACGATTCGCGACTTTAACTTTGTGCTTTTTAAGAAAATCTATAATTGACTGGCTTTCTTGATTCAACTCCTTTGCAAGTTCAAAAATTCTGTATTTCGGCGTTTTCGGTGCTTTCGCCATAAGTCCACCCCCGTGTTAGTTTGTTACATATATATTACTCCTTTGCAGAAGATTAATTATAGTTGCTAGTTGCCCGAAAAATTTTTTGCAACTAAAAAATTGACTATCTCATCATAAATTTCAGCAGGAACTGTAGCTTTAAAAGTTTTATCAAGGCGACGACGTTTTTTAAGTTCAACGGCGCATTTTTCACAACGGCAGACGTAAGCGCCGCGCCCTTGCGCTTTACCGTTCACGTCAACAAAAATTTTACCGTCGGCAAGCTTGACGATTCGCAAAAATTCGGATCTATGTTTACTTTCACGACACGCGGCACAACGGCGCATTTGAATAGGTTTCGACACGTCATCACCTCTTTTTAGTTAGTAGTTAGTAGTCAGTAGTTAGTAGTTTATTATTTACTACTCACTACTTACTACTCACTATTTTTTATTCTGCAGGTTGTTCAACTTGTTCAGCGTTAGAATTTTTAGGTTGTTTAGGCGGCTTAGGCTGTTTAGGTTTAAGCGTCGATGAAAAAAATCTACTGCCTTTAATCTTTGAGACGCGGAAGTCTGAATCCAAAACATCATCTTTAGCCTGCGATTTACTTTTAATGTCAATTTTCCAGCCAGTCAATCTAGCGGCAAGTCGTGCGTTTTGCCCTTCCTTACCAATAGCCAAACTAAGCTGATTATTCGGTACGACGACGCGCGAAACTTTATCAAGTTCATTTACTGCAACGCGCATAACTTTTGACGGACTAAGCGCATTAGCGATAAAAATTGCGGGGTCATTGTCCCAAAGTACAATGTCAATTTTTTCGTCGCCAAGTTCATCAACTAAATTTTGAATGCGTATACCGTGTTGTCCAACGCATGAGCCGATAGCGTCAATATTTTCATCTTTCGACGTGACAGCAATTTTTGCACGCGCTCCAGCCTCACGGGCAATAGCTTTAATCGCGATAATGCCTTCTTGAACTTCTGGCACTGCCATTTCAAAAAGACGCCGTAAAAAGTTTGGATGAGTACGCGAAAGATAAACTTGCGGACCTTTACCAATTTTGCGAACTTCAGCAACATAAGCTTTGATTCTATCGCCAATTTGAAAATTATCTTGCGGCATCATTTCATCCGCCGTTAAAATTGCTTCAGTCTTGCCAATGTCGACAATCGCGTTGCCGTCTTCAATGCGAATGACACTGCCATTAACTAAATCGTTAGCGTGGTCGGTGAACTCGTCATAAACTACGATTCGTTCCGCCTCACGAATTTTTTGCATAACGACTTGTTTAGCGGCTTGCGCGGCAATTCGTCCAAAGTCACCAGCAGGAACTTCTTTTGTGACAACGTCGCCAACTTTAGCTTCGGGATTGATTCTGCGGGCGTCAAGTAAATTAATTTCGCGATTAGGATTTGTAACATTTTTGACAACGTCGCGCGATTCTCTTACGTGGAAAGTGCCGTTATCGCGGTCAATTTCTACGGAAATATTTTTATCCGCGCCAGAAGTTTTTTTGCAAGCGAAAACTAGCGCTTCTTCAATCGCAGTAAAAAGAAGTTCAGGCGGAATGTCCCTTTCAGTACACAAATCTTTCAGCGCGTCTAAAAGAAAAATTTCATTGGATGCGCCACGTTTTTTTCTTACAGCCAAATTTTTGTTCCTCCAATATTTAAAACTAAAAATAGTTTTTGAAAGCTAAAAATCAACGTGCAACCTAACTTGAGCAATTTTGTCACACGGTATAGGCGCAAAGTCTTTAAGGTACAAAAAATTTTTATCGCGGCGTTCAAGAATGCCAGTAAAATTTTTAGTACCGTCAATCGGCGCGTATAAAGTCACGTCGACAGATTTTCCAACTTCGCGCAGAAAGTCACGTTCTTTTTTCAGTACGCGATCCAATCCTGGCGAAGACACTTCCAAAAAGTACGGACCTTCAAACATAGATTCTTTATCAAGCAAATTTCCAAGTTTTTCACTCAAAAGTTGGCAGTCATCTAAATCAATGCCGCCGACTTTGTCAACAAAAATTCTTAAGTACCAATCTTTTTCCTTGACAAATTCAACGTCGACAAGCTCAAAATCTGTGCCAGTCAACATTTCATTCATCAATTCTTCAACGCGCAATTCTATCTTACTGGGCAAACACATAACCTCCAATTTTTTCGCGCAATATTAAAAAGTGGACAAGCGCCCACTTCCACAAAGAATTTTTTGGACAACTCAAGCGTCCCCTTACCTTAATAATTCCGCGCATTATATCATACAAAAAAAATTCTGTAAACAATTTTTGTTTTATAAATTGTAGGTTAATTCAATTCTTTTGTAGCTGGAAATTATTTGTACAAAAAAAGCCGCCTTTAAAACTGCGCGGCGACAGAAAAATTTCAAAAAAAATGGCGGAGAAGGTGGGATTCGAACCCACGGTGCCTTTCGACATCACTGGTTTTCAAGACCAGCTCCTTAAACCACTCGGACACCTCTCCGTATTGCGTCAATTATTTTATCGGTCATTGCAAAAAAAGTCAAGATTTTTTTTTACTAAATAGAATTTTCAGCGGCAATTTTACGGCATTTTTCTAAAAGTCTACGATAGCGATTGTCAACGGCTTTAACGCTTATTCCCAAGATGTTAGCAATTTCCTGATTTTTCAATTCAAGGCTATAGCGCAATTCCAAAAAATCGCGTTCGTCGTCAGAAAGATGACGCAAAATATTATAAAGCCGCTCGTTTGAAGGGTCTTTGAAAGAAGATTTTTCTTCCTGCACATAAGAATATTTCGCGCTATCTTCCATTGGCTCATCCATCAAAGATTCACGCTGAAATGACGCACGTTTAAAATAATCGTTAATGGAATTTCTAGCAATCGTGCCTATCCACGTACTAAGGCATAGCTTTTTTGGCGTCGTAACGGTGAAGATTTTCCATAACTTTGATGAAAACTTCCGACGTGACATCTTCTGCGGCTTCACGATTTAAAAGGCGCGAATAAATGTAATTATAAATTTTTCGCGAATACTTTTGATAAATCTGTTCAAATTGCATCATCGCGGCAAATTTTACCCGATTTTCTTCCAAGTGCTAACACCCTTTCTTACGAATTCAGAATTAAGAATTAAGAATGCAGAATTAATTCTTAATTAGAAAAAAGAAAAAGTAGTTTATAAAAAATTCTACTTAATCAACACGACTTAGTTCATAATTTTTAAATTTATCGTAGCTTAAAAATTTTTTCATTAAATAAAAAAATGGTGCCTCTGAGCGGAATCGAACCACTGACACGGGGATTTTCAGTCCCCTGCTCTACCAAATGAGATACCGAGGCATATATAAAAAAATGGCGACCCGGATCGGACTTGAACCGACGATCTCCGCCGTGACAGGGCGGCATTCTAACCAACTAAACTACCGGGCCGTATGGTGACGCCAGCGGGACTCGAACCCGCGAACCCGCCGTGAAAGGGCGGTGTCTTAACCGCTTGACGATGGCGCCTTTGGTGATCCGCCCGGAACTCGAATCCGGGACCCTCTGATTAAAAGTCAGATGC
>JAFSUE010000231.1 GCA_017445435.1 Selenomonadaceae bacterium
AAGCCTATGTTGCAACACGTTATCGACGCGGCGAAGTCTGCAGGGTCAACGCGTGAAGTTGTAGTCATTGGTTCAGGCGCGGAACTTGTCAAAGAAACTTTCCCCGACGCTGAATTTGTCCTGCAAGCTGAACAACTTGGCACTGGTCACGCCGTACTTTGCGCTAAAGAAAAATTTGCAAATTCAACTGGCGACGTTATGATTCTTTGCGGCGATACGCCTTTATTTACTGGCGAGCTTTTAAAAAATCTTATTGACGCGCACGAAAAATTTAACGCCGCCGCCACCGTCTTAACTGCGATAATGCCCGATCCTAAAGGTTACGGCAGAATCATTCGCGCTGATAACGTCGACTTTGAAAAAATCGTTGAGGATAAAGACGCTACGCCTGAACAGAAAAAAATTCGTGAAGTCAACGCTGGCATTTACTGTTTCAACGTCAAAAAACTTTTCGACGCGCTTGAAAAAGTTACAAATGAAAATTCGCAAGGTGAATATTATTTGCCTGACGTTTTAGAAATTTTGCGTGCAGACGGCGGAAAAATCTGCGCGGTTATCGCTGAAGATTATCGGCAGACGCTTGGCATAAATTCACGAATACAGCTTGCAGAGGCTGAAAAAATTTTGCGTCAACGTAAAAATTCTGAACTTATGCTTAGCGGCGTGACGATTATTGACCCTGCGACGACGTATATTGACTTTGACGTTGAAGTTGGACAGGATACAATAATTTATCCCAATACGTACCTTGAAGGCGAAACAAAAATCGGAGCTGATTGCGTCATAGGTCCAAACGTTAGATTTAGCAATATGACTGTCGGCGATAGCGTACAAATTCAATTCAGCTACTGCCACGACGCGGAAATTGCTGACGGCGTGACGATTGGTCCTTACGTCCATATTCGCCCAAATACAAAAATCAGCGCTGATGTTAAGATTGGAAATTTTGTTGAAGTGAAAAATTCTAACATTGGCGAAGGGACAAAACTTCCGCACCTTCAATATATTGGCGATAGTGACGTTGGGGCGGGTTGCAATTTTGGTTGCGGCACGATAACTGTTAATTACGACGGCAAGAAAAAATTCCGTACGACGGTCGGCGATAATGTTTTTGTCGGTTGCAATTCAAATTTAGTTGCGCCTGTTACTGTTGAAGACGGCGCGTACATTGCGGCAGGGTCGACGATTACTGATGACGTACCGAAAAATAATTTGGCGATTGCGCGTTCACGGCAAGTTAATAAATCTGATTGGCAAGATAAACGTAGTTAGTAGTTAGGTGATGTTGAATAACTATGTAGTAAATTTAAAGTAGAAAAATAACGGTAATTAAGCGGCATTTCCCAGCGCCTAACCGCTACGCGGAATTAAGAATTTAGAATGTAGAATTCTTAATTCTTAATTCATAATTCTAAATTAGAAAAAGTGCCGCAGTGTTTTCTTTTTGCTACTTTTTCTTTTCAAAAAGAAAAAGTAGTTTATAAAAAAATTTTAAAAATAAAAAATTCTACTTATTTAACACGCCTTAGTAGTTAGTAGTAAAAATTTCCCCACTACTGACTACTCACTACTGACTACTCACTAAAAAAAATCTTTGCAATTCGGAGAAATTGTGTTATCATAAAAAAAGATTTTGGAACTGAATTTTTAGTTGGTAAATCGAGCGGGGAGGTTTCGGGCTTATGATTAGAAGTATAGCAGTTATGACATCTGGCGGCGATAGTCCTGGAATGAATGCGGCAGTCCGCGCAGTTACTAGAACAGCACTTCATCAAGGCGTAAAAGTTTGGGGTATTCGCGGCGGCTATCACGGTATGCTTGATGAAGATATGTTTGAAATGACTTCAAGGGACGTTAGCGATATAATTCAGCGCGGCGGAACTTTTCTTGGTACTGCACGTTGCAAACGTTTTCAAACTCCTGAAGGTCGTATGCTTGGCTATAAAAATCTTGTAGATCGCGGCATTCAAGGCTTGGTAGTTGTCGGCGGCGACGGAAGTTTACGCGGCGCATCTACTCTTAGTCAAGAAACTGGCTTGCCGATTGTCGGACTTCCTGGCACGATTGATAATGACGTTTGGGGCTCTGAATACACTATCGGCTGTGACACGGCGGCTAATACGATTATCGACGCAATGAACAAATTGCGCGATACTGCATCTGCTCACCGCCGAATTATCGTTCTTGAAGTTATGGGACGTAATAGCGGCTGGCTTGCAATGGTTTCTGGCATTAGTGGCGGCGCTGAATATATTCTTGTACCTGAAGAAGAATTTAACCTTGACGAAATTTGCGAAAGTATGAAGGCTGAATACGAAAAAGGCAAGCGCTATATTCTTATGGTCGTTGCAGAAGGCGCGGGCAAGGCTAGCGAAATTGGACCGATTGTCGCCGAAAAGACTGGTCGCGATACTCGTATTTCTAAACTTGGTCACATTCAACGCGGCGGTTCACCTTCAGTTATTGACCGCGTCAAGGCGTCACAACTCGGCGAACACGCGGCATTGGCAATTATTTCTGGATTGTCGGATATTGTCTTCGGATTTAATCGCGGTCACGTCGTATCAATCAATCTTCATGACGCAGTGAACAATAAAAAGCAACTCAATCCTGAATATATGCGTTTAGCGCGTATTCTTGCGTAGAAATTTTGTAAGTTGTCATAGATTTTGCGTTCGACGCCTTACCGTGTCGAGCGCCTTTTTTTGAATTAAGAATTAAGAATTTAGAATTTAGAATTTAGAATTTTTTTATAGCTTGTACAAAAATTTTTGACAAGACTTTTAAGTTTAAATTTTAAAATTTAGCGCGTACCTAAGCGGACGTGACTGGAGGTTTTTTCATTGACAAAAAAATTTGCGTCAAAATTTACTGACGCGCAAAAATTTCAAATCGTTAGGCGTGAGGCAATTTACACTTTAATTGCACTTATCACGCTGATTTTTTTCTGGCTTATTGCTGGTTTCGGTACATCTTCATTTGACGTAAAAATTTTTCATCTGCCACTTTGGGCGATACTTGGCACGATTGGCGTATGGATTTTTGCAATTTTAATCAGCTTTATCTTGAGCAGAAAACTTTTTACGGACATTGACTTAGGGGGCGGCGATGATGAATGAAGGAAGTTTCGCCGCGCTCGTACCGTTAATAATTTTTATGGCGGTAATGGTCGGCATCAGCATTTTTGTTAAGCGTCAACAAGCTGGAAAAAATTTTGTCGGCAGTTACTTTGTCGGTAACCGTGAACTTGGTAGCTTTGTACTGGCAATGACGACTGTTGCAACGTACAGTTCAGTTTCAAGTTTTGTCGGCGGTCCAGGTATGGCATTTACAGTTGGATTCGGCTGGATTTATATGGCGGTCGTACAAGTAACGGCAATATTTTTAGTGCTTGGAATTTTTGGTAAGCGCGTAGCAATTTTGGCGCGAAAGTTAAACGCCGTGACGGTCGTTGATATAATTCGTGCAAGGTTTCAATCAGACTTTTTAGCGGCAGTAGCGGCATTCGTGATAGTTTTATTTTTCTGCGGAACAATGACGGCGCAATTTGTCGGCGGTGCAAAATTATTCGCGGCAGTGACGGGTTACAGCTACGAATCAGGTTTAATTTTATTCGGCTTGGTCGTCGTAATTTATACATCAATCGGCGGTTTCCGCGCAGTTGCATTAACCGATACTTGTTGCGCGTTGATAATGATGATTGGAATAGTTTTACTCCTGCACTACGTTTTAGACGCGGGCGGCGGTTATTCGGCGATAATGGCGACGCTTGAAACGAATCATCCTGAAATGTTTGAACCGTTTTCAATGGGAAATATGCCGTGGGGAATTTACTTTACGCAATGGCTTTTAGTCGGAATTTGCACGATAGCTCTGCCCCAGTCAGTGGTACGTGGAATAAGTTATAAAGACACGCTCGGACTTCATCAAGCAATGCTGATTGGAACGGCGGTTGTAGGATTTATGAATATCGGAATAAATTTCACGGGCATTTTAGCACACGGAGTTTTAACGGGCGACGCGGCAAGTTACGGCGGAGTTGATAACATTATCCCAACGACGATTGCAACGGTTATGCCGAAAGAATTAGTTGGACTAGCTATAATCGGACCGTTAGCCGCGTCAATCTCTACAATATCGGGACTTTTAATCGTAGCGTCAAGTGCGATTGTCAAAGATGTTTACATTCACTACAAACAAAAAAAGTTGGAAGTTGTCAGCGACGCGAAAATAAAATTTTTGTCAATGTCAATTACGGCAATAATCGGCGTTGCGGTCTTCGTGATAGCGTTGACGCCACCGAATTTAATTTGGCTGATAAATATGTTTGCATTCGGCGGACTTGAAACGGCGTTTTTCTGGACGTTGCTTTTAGGCTTATTTTGGAAACGCGCAAATACAACTGGCGCTTTACTGTCGATGATCGGCGGCACGATAATTTATTGCGCAACTCAAGCGGCAGGATTTAAATTTTTCAACCTGCACCAAATTACAATTGGAATAACCGTCTCACTAATTTTATTTTTAATCGGCTCGTACTTCGGCAAGCCCAACGATAAAGACGCGCTGAAAATA
>JAFSUE010000232.1 GCA_017445435.1 Selenomonadaceae bacterium
AATTTGCTGTAGCGATTAATTTTACAATTTGTAGCAAGTCCAGCCTTAATTGCGAACTCAACAACTTTTCTGTTAATGGTCGGCAAGACGCCTGGCAGTCCTAAACAAACTGGGCAAGTGTGGGTGTTTTGTTCAGCGCCGAAAGTTGTTGCACAGCCGCAAAAAATTTTTGTCGCCGTTTTTAATTCGCTGTGAATTTCTAAACCGATTACTGCTTCATATTTCATAAAAAATCTCCTTGTCACTACTAACTATTAACTACTAACTACTGACTACTGACTACTCACTGATAAAGTTTTATAAATGGCGCAGTGTAATTGAAGTCGACGTACTCCACCGCGTTAGGATTTTTATCAACGTCGCGCAGAAAATCTTCCGTCAACTTCGCTTTTTCCTCAAGTCTTTCAAGTGCACCAATGCGAATTTGTACAGGTCTTTCAGTGTCCGTGTACGCAACAATATAATTTTCCGCAACTATCGCCACTTCAGAAATTTTATTCAACGACGCGGCGTCCAACATGTCAAGAAATTCTAAAATTTTTTGGACAAGTTCATCTTCCACATCGTCGCCAATGTACAAATCTTTGATAAGTGCGCCAGTTATCATGGGAATTTGCATATCACGCAAATTTTTATAGCTGTCCAAAATTTTCCCGTGCTTGTCAATGTCAAGGTAGCCGTAATTGCAAACAACCGTTGCGATTGGCTTTCTTTCCGTGACGATAACTTCCAACGTATGCGGCAGTGAACGGCGGACGGTTACATCTTCGACGCGAACATCTTTTGAAAGACGGCTTGCAACGTTATTCGTTTCCAGCTGAAATAAAGGCTCATTAATATAAATGTTGCCAACTTTCAAAACGTCTTCTTCCGTCAAATAAGTTGCGCCAACCAAATTTATTTGTTGCAACGTGAAAATTGGAAGGTACACCACCGCGCCCAAAATTAAGCCGCTAACCAATAAAAAAATTATTCCCTTGACAATGCGTCTGCCGCTACGCCGTCGCTGTTTCTTTATCTCCGCCATAAAAATATCCTTCCTTGTCTACAAAACATTCAAAATATATCAGAAAGGCGATAACGTGTCAATTCTTCCTAAAAAGTTGTCAGCAATTAAACTGTATGCTAAAATTATATAGTAAAAAATTCTACAGGCTACTAGGTCGTATTGAATAATTGAAATTTTTTTGATGAACTTCTTTTCTTTTGGCGCAAAAGAAAACATTGCGGTATTTGTGCACCCACGATTAGCGTTTTTAACAGTTTAAACGTTTTGCCGCGTCCTATTTGTTGCGACTATCCAACTTTGCAGTGGCGCTTGGAAATGCCGCTTTATTACCATTATTTTTTAGCTTTGAATTTTTTCCGCTTACTTATTCAACACAACCTAGCTACTAGCTAAAATGGAGGTTTTGTTTTGAAAGTTACTGAAAATGATGTTAAGGTCGTAGCAAGTTTGTCACGCCTTAACATTAGCCCTGAAGAATCTGCCGAAGTCATTGCGCAGTTGGATAAATTTTTAACCTACGTCGAAAATCTTCAAACTATCGACACTACGAAGATTGAACCGACAACTTACGCCGTACCTATGCAAAATGTTTTCCGCGCAGATAAAGTTAAACCGTCGCTTGACCGCGAACTTGCCCTTTCCAACGCGCCGTTGAAAGATGACGGCTATTTCAAAGTTCCGCGCGTTTTGGAAGAATAATTTGTTGGAGGAACAAAAAATGAAATTGAAAAAAATTTTTGGTGTCGCCGCATTGGCAGGAACTTTTTTATTTAACTCAAATTTGGCGCTTGCTCAAAATGAAAGGGAAACGATAAATCAAGTTGCCTTGCTCCAATCGCTTGCACTTGGAAATTTTGAAGGCAGTATCACTGTTAAAGATTGGAAAAAATTCGGCGATACTGGTATCGGAACTTTTGACGGCTTGAACGGCGAATTGATCGCGTTGGACGGCGTTATTTATCAAGGCGATCAAAATTGCCGCGCTAAAGTTATGCGTGATAACGATACAATTCCTTTTTCAAACATAACTTTTTTTGACAAAGATTTTTCTATAAAGGTGAACAATATCGAAACTAAAGCCACGTTGGAAAGTAAATTGAATGAGTGCGTGGCAAAGGAAGGCGCGAATAGTTTTTACATGGTGAAAATTCCCGCTACGTATTCACAAATTCTGATTCGCAGTGAGGCTAAACAAAGTAAACCTTATCCCACGTTGGTTGAAGCTCTGCAAGCTACGCAAAAAGAAGTTACGCTTACAAATATTCGCGGAACGATTGTCGGACTTTACTGCCCAGCCTACATGAGCAGTTTAAATTCCGTCGGCTGGCATTTTCATTTCATTTCCGCCGATAAAAAATTTGCTGGTCACGTACTCGAACTTGGCATAAATTCTGGCGAAGTGCAATTCGATAAGACGGACAATTTTGCAATGTGCGTACCGAATAATAAAGATTTTCAAAATTTAAATTTGGGAAAAGATTTGAGCGAAGATATTAGAAAAGCTGAACAAGATAAAAGAGGGGAATAAATTTTGAGTTTGTACGAAAAGACGGCACATGAACTTCACGAACTTTTGACGACAAAAAAAATTTCCGCCGTTGAATTGACGGAAAATGTTTTTGAACGAATTGATGAAAAAGAATCTGAAATTGGCGCGTACCTTACACTTACTCGTGATTTAGCTGAACAAACTGCGCGGCGTGTCGATGAAAAAATTTCACGCGGCGAAAAAATTTTTCCGCTTGAAGGCATTCCCTGCGCGATTAAAGATAATATTTGCACGAAGGGAATTAAAACTACTTGCGCGTCGAAAATTTTAGCTAACTTCGTGCCGCCGTACAATGCAACGGTCATTGAAAAACTTTCCGCGCAGAATCCAGTTGTGCTTGGTAAAGCTAATATGGACGAATTTGCAATGGGCGGCTCGACGGAAAATTCTGGCTTTCACGTGACGAAAAATCCTTATGACGTTGAGCGCGTACCTGGTGGAAGTTCTGGCGGTAGTGCAGCGGCAGTTGCGGCAGGTGAAACAATTTTCGCGTTGGGTTCTGATACAGGCGGTTCAATTCGTCAACCTGCAAGCTTTTGTGGCGTCGTAGGTCTCAAGCCGACTTACGGTAGAGTTTCACGTTATGGGCTTGTAGCTTATGCGTCGTCACTTGACCA